>JALYMX010000001.1 GCA_030773495.1 Actinomycetota bacterium
CCCTTGGGTGGGGCGGCTCGGGCACCGGGCGAGGCCGGCGTGCCGCGCCCACCCACCACCCCCGCTCCCCACCGCCCGACCGCGCCCCCGGCGTGGCGCGCAGCGCGTAGACGACGAGCACGCCGCCGGCGAAGATCGCCGATCCGGCCACCACCAGGCCACCGCCCCCCAACCCGGCGCCGACCACGGCGCCGGCGACGGCGGCGACGTTGCACAGCGCTACGGGCAGCACCCACGAGAGGTCGCGCTCGCGATCCCCTCCCGAGCCAGGCAACGGCCGCGCGTCGGGGTACGAGCGGGCCCACAGCCGGAGCTCGTCGAGCAGGGGCGGATCGTCAGGGGTGGGGTCGGCGGCGGACACGACGTCGGCCAGCGTGGCCAGCACACGGCGATCCTCTTCGACCCTGGTGCGCTGCATCAGGGCCTTCACGTGCGGGGCCAGCCCGGTGTGGACGGCGAGCCGCACGGCGGCCTGACGGACCTCGGGAGCGGGCGCCGACAGCGCCTGGCGAACCAGGGACCGGGCGCCGGTGCGGGCGCCGACGACGAACCCGACGGCGAACAGCGCCACGAAGCCGGCGACGACGAGCAGATCAGCGACGGACATCGGCGTGGCCGGGTTGCCCGGCGGCTGCGTGGCGACACCCGACCCGTGACGGCACCGCAGCCGTCGGTTGCCGCCGGCAGGTTCCCCCCATCTCCCGACACCCCCTCGCCTCCCGGCTCGGGCCGAACTCGGCCCCGCTGGCGTCGACCTCGAACTGCGGGCATCCCACACTACCGGCTGTGGCCGGGTTTGTGCCGTCGCGGGCGGTTCGTCTCGCGCCGTCGTCGTCCGTGTGCCCGGGGCGGGAGTCGAACCCGCACGGCCCTTGCGGGCCAGGGGGGTTTAAGCCCCCCGCGTCTGGCCAGTTCCGCCACCCGGGCCCGGTGGCGCCACCGTAGCCCCCGTTCCCGGGTCGCCGCCCGGAGCGAGGTCCAAGGTGAACGCCAGCAGGTGCAACGCCGGACCGACGTCCAGGTCGCGCGCCGGCGCCCGGCGGAAGCCGAGGCGGGCGTAGAGGCGATGGGCCACCGTCATCCACGGCGTCGAGTGGAGCACGAGCCGAACGGCGCCGGCCCGCCGGGCCCGCTCGATGCACTCGCCCAGCAGCACGGCGCCGATCCCCTGGCCCTGGGCGGGCGGGTCGACCGCCAGCATGCGCAGCCCGACCTCGCCGTCCACCAGACGCTCGGCGTAGGGCGACGACACATCGTCGACGTAGGTCACCGCGCCCCGCACCTCGCCACCGCTCACGGCCACGAGGACCAGGGCGGCAGCGGCCCTGGTCGCCACGTCGCTCAGCTCGTGGGCGTAGTCGTCCGAGAGCGCCTGCCCGGGGAGGGCCCGGTAGGCGGCGAGGGAGAGGCCGGCCACCCGGTCCACCTCGTCCGGCGCCATCGGCCGGACCTCCAGGCTCACCGCACCAGGAGGGCGGCCCGCCGTCGGCCGGCCGGGCCGCGCAGGCTCAGAGCACCCACTCCTTGAGGTAGGCCTCCCGCCGCTCGGCCCACTCCTCGGAGGTGATGGCATAGCGGACGTGGTCCTCCCAGCGCCCGTTGATCTCGAGGTAGCGGACGGCGGTGCCTTCGTCCCGCAGGCCCAGCTTGGCCGCCACCCGCCGGCTCGCCGTGTTGCGGGGGATCACGGCGACCTGGAGCCGGTGCAGCCCCACGTCCTCGAAGGCGAAGCGGAACAGCACCACCCCCGCCTCCGGCGTGTACCCCCGGCCGGCCATGGCCTGGTCGATCCAGTACCCGACGTAGGCGTTCTGGAAGGCGCCCCGCTGCACGCCGTTGAGGTTGATCTCCCCGGCGAAGCGGTCGCCCACGAAGACGCCGAAGCCGTACCCGGTGCCGAGCTGGCGCTCGCGGTCACGCGCCCCGCACCGGGCGGCGAAGGCCCGGGCGTCCTCGACCACGTCGGGGTGGCCGGGCGTCGACCTCGGCTCCCACCGGGTGAGCCAGTCGTGGCAACGCCGACGCACCTCACGCCACTGCTCGAAGTCGCCCGGGACCAGGGGACGCAGCAGCACCCGCCGGCCCCGCAGCTCGAGGGGCAGCGACCGGATCACGCGGCCCTCCCGACGGCGGCCGGCGTGGTGGGC
>JALYMX010000002.1 GCA_030773495.1 Actinomycetota bacterium
GCCCTGGACGGCGTGACGCCGGTGGCGCTGGCGCCGGTGCTGCGGGAGTTCGCGGTGCGCACGCCGGCGCCGGCGGCGACCGTGGTGGAGCGGATGGCCGACGAGGGCTTCCTCGCCGGCATCCCGCTCGGCGACGAGTATGGCGACGGGCTGCTGGTCGCCGTCACCGAACGCCGCACCCGGCGGGAGATCGACGCCTTCGCCGCCACCCTCGACAAGGTGATCCGATGACCGCGACGGCGCCCGGCGGGCGGGCGGCGAGCGCGCCCCTGCTCGGACGGGACGAGGAGCCGACGGTGTTCGAGCTCTCCTCGCCGGGGCGCTCGGCCTGGTCGTTCCGCACCACCGACCTGCCCGAGTGGACGGCCGAGGAGCTCGTGCCCGCCGCCCATCTCCGCGAGGAGCCAACGCCGCTCCCCGAGGTGTCCGAGCGCGACCTGGTGGCCCACGTGACCCGCCTCACCCACCGGCAGTACTCGGTGGACCTGGGCGCCTACCCGCTCGGCTCGTGCACCATGAAGTACAACCCCAAGCTGTGCGACGACGTCGCCGCCCTCGCCGGCCTCACCGGCGTCCACCCTGCCACCCCGGTCACCCTGGCCCAGGGGTGGCTCGAGCTGTTGGCCGACCTGGCGGCGCGTTTGTGCACCGTCACGGGCATGCACGCCGCCACGCTGCAACCGCCCGCCGGTGCCGCCGGCGAGCTGACCGGGCTGCTGCTCATGCGGGCATGGCACCGCGACCAGGGCCGGCCCCGCACGACGGTCCTCATCCCGGACTCGGCTCACGGCACCAACCCGGCGTCGGTGACGTTGGGCGGCTACCGCACGGTCACCGTGCCGTCCGACGCCCGGGGTTGCGTCGACGTGGCCGCCCTTCGGGCCCGCCTCGACGACGACGTGGCCGGGATCATGCTCACCAACCCCAACACGCTCGGGCTGTTCGAGGAGGACATCGCCGAGATCGCCGCCGCCGTGCACGAGGTGGGCGGGCTCGTCTACTACGACGGAGCCAACCTCAACGCCATCCTCGGCGTCACCCGCCCCGGCGACATGGGCTTCGACATCGTGCACATGAACCTGCACAAGACCTTCGCCGTGCCCCACGGCGGGGGTGGACCGGGCGCCGGCCCCGTGGCCGTCACCGAGCCGCTGGCGCCGTACCTGCCCGGACCGTTGCCCGCCCGCCAGGAGGATGGGTCGTGGGCGTGGCGCACGCCCGATCGCTCCATCGGGCGCGTGCACTCCTGGCACGGCAACGCCCTGGCCCTCGCCCGCGCCTACGCCTACATCCTGGCCAACGGCGGCGACGGGCTGCGCAAGGTGGCGGAGGCGGCCGTCCTCAACGCCAACTGGCTGCGCCGGCGCCTTCGGGGCACCTACGACATCCCCTACGACCGGCCCAGCATGCACGAGTTCGTGGCCTCGGCCGCCTCGCTCAAGCGCTCGTACGGGCTGCGGGCGGTCGACGTGGCCAAGCGGCTGCTGGAGGAGGGCTTCCACGCGCCCACGGTGTACTTCCCGCTCATCGTCGAAGAAGCGCTCATGATCGAGCCCACCGAGACGGAGAGCCCCCAAACCCTGGAGGCGCTTGCTCGAGCCCTCGAGCGCATCGCCGCCGACCCGGGGGTGGCCGCCGGCGCCCCTCGCGCCACACCCGTCGGCCGCGTGGACGAGGCCCGAGCGGCCCGGCGGCTCGTTCCCACCTGGGACGCCCGCCCCGGGCTCTGAGCATCCACCCGCCCACGCCGGCGTCCGGCGAGTCGGCGGAGCGCTTCCGGGTCGGCGAACGATAGAGGAGGGCAGGCCGGTTCCCAGCGACGACGAAACCAGATGACGGAGTGAAGAGGCGCCTGAGGCGTTACACGAGGTCGCTCTCGCCTTCGGCGGCGTCGACTCCGCTCCCATCAGCGCGCGCCTCCAAGACGGCGAACATCGACAACGGGACGACTCGTTCCAGACGGTAGCCACCGTCCTCCAGGAGTGACTCGTACTCCCGCTCGGTGCGCTCCCTCCCTCCGAACATGGTGAGCATGAGGACGTCGGCGATACGCGCAACAGGATCGGAGCCAGGCCCGAGCACACGCTCTACCACGAGCAGGGTGCTCCCCGTCCCGCCGGCGAGACGACAGCGCTCCAATATTCGGACGGCATGCTCGTCGTCCCAGTCGTGGAGGATGTGCTTCAGTAGGTACAGGTCGCCACCGGGGGGCACCGCGGAGAAGAAGTCCCCTCCCACGATCTCGACGCGATCCGCCACGCCTCGCCGCCGCAGGTGCTCATCCGCCTCTGACACGAGCTCCGGGAGGTCGAAGAGCACACCCGTCGCTCGCGGATTGGCCTCGAGCAACCGGGCAAGCAGGATCCCCTGGCTCCCGCCTACGTCGACGATGCGGCTGAAGCGGGACAGGTCGCTGTGGGCGACCAGCTCGTCGCCTACGACAGCCGAGATGCCGCCCATGGCCGCCGCGAAGGCGGCTCGCTCCTCGGGGTTGTGCCGGTAGTAGTCCCACAAGCTCATCCCGAGGACCTCGTAGGGGGCGGGTCGGCCCGTCGCGATCACGTCCGGCAGCCGTTCAAGCGACCGCCAATGGCCGGGGGAAGCCATCGCGATGGCGAGGTGACGCAGCGAGCGCTCGCCGGACTGAAGCCACTCGCCGACCGGAGAGAGAGCGAACTCGCCGGCTCCCACTTCGACGAAGAGCCCGAGGCCGACCGAGGCCCACAAAAGACGGGCGAGGGCGCCGGGATCGACGCCGGTCGTCCGGGCCAGATCGTCACTCGACCGCGGGCCACTCGCCAGCTCGTCAGCCAGACCCAGACGGGCGACGGTGGCCACCATCTGGGAGATCACGTGGCCGAAGATCATGGCCCTGAGCTCGGTCGCCGGGGAGGATTCGCCACGCCGAGGAGCCCGCCCCCCTTGCGTGATGTCGCTCACCTGTCATCTCCCTTCCTGGTTCGGCGGTCCCCACCGCGCGTCCTCGCCAGCCGGTCCGGGGCAGCAGCCGCTACCGCTCCTGCCGGTGAGGGCCCACCTCCCGCTCGGCGTAATGGTCCTGGACGGCCTTCACCACGGCGACGCCGGCCGCGCCCACGAACTCGTCGCGATGGGCGGCGGCCCAGTCGCGCGAGGCCAGAGCGCGCTCGGCGCTGCCCTGGAAGCGGGGGGCGACGTGGCGCGCGAACAGGTCGAACGAGCGCCGGGTGGCAGGGCCGTCGGCCCACTCGTGCGCCATGAGCAGGTAGGTGCCGAAGCCGCCGGAGCGGTCCACCAGGCGCTCGATCTGGGCGACGGCCATCTCGGGCGTGCCGATCACCGCGAAGCCGCTGGCGTTCATGGCGTCGACCAGCTCGGCGCCGTCGTCGGTGTCAGGAGCGAGCCGGAGGGCCGCCACCTCGCGGAAGTAGCGCAGCCACTCGGCCAGCCCCTGGCCCACTTCGCGCCGGGCCTGCTCCTGCGACTCGGCCAGGTGCATCGGCCCCACCAGCCGCCAGCGCCGGCGGTCGACCGTGGTGCCGAACGCGGCGGCTCGTTCCTCGGCGATCTGCCAGTGCGTCCCCAGGGCGTCGAAGCCCCCAAGAGTGGTGGCGCCGAGGGAGAGCAGCGCCGTGCCGAACCGGCCGGCGGCACGGGGACCGGCCGGCGACACCTGGGCGGCGACGGCGACCTCGAAGCACGGGTGCTGGTACGGGCGCAGCTGGAGCCGGGCGTCGCGCAGGGTGAACCAGTCGGTGGTGCGCGTCACCGGCTCGTCGCCGGTGAGCAGGGCCAGGATCGCCTCCAGCGCCTCCTCCATCATCTCCCGCTGGCGCTCGGGGGCGATGCCCAGCATGAAAGCGTCAGAGGGCAGCGCGCCGGGGCCGACGCCGAACTTGACGCGTCCTCTGGTGAGATGGTCGAGCAGGACCATGCGGTCGGCCAGCAGGAACGGGTGGTGGTAGGGGAGCGAGCTCACCCCCGTGCCCAGGGCGATGCGGCGAGTGCGCTCGGCGGCCACGGCCAGGAACACCTCGGGTGCGGCGATGATCTCGTAGCCCCCGGAGTGGTGCTCGCCGACCCACACCTCGTCGTAGCCCAGGGCGTCGAGGTGGCACACCAGCTCGAGGTCTCGGTGCAGCGCCGCCGTCGGGTCCTGCCCGGCGGGGTGGAACGGAGCCAGGAACACGCCGAAGCGAAGCGGCCAGGGCGCCGCCATGGCGCTCAGCTCTCGACCAGCAGCTGCGAGGAGGACTGGAACAGCTGCAGGACGTCGCGGGACGCGTAGCGCCGGTGGCCCCCGGCCGTCTGGCGAGAGGGGAGGCGGCCCTGGCTGGCCCAGTAGTTCACGGTGCGCTCGGACACGTCGAACAGGAGTGCCACCTCGCGGGTGCGCAGCAGCTTGTCGGGGCCGCCCCCGTCGCCCAGGAGCTGCCGCACCAGTCGGGCCCGCTCCCCGAGGGGGCCGTCCACCGGGAGCGACGCCGAGGACGCGTCCAGGTCGAGCTCGTGGGCCCGAAGCTCGAGGAGGCTGGCCACCTGGCGGGCCAGCGAGCGCAAGGCGTCGTACTCCTCCGCGCCCAGCCGGCGCGGCTCGGTGTCGGCGACGAACAGGACGGCGAGCGGGTGACCGTCACGGGTGACGACGGGGGCGCCGGCCCAGAACCGCACCTGCGGGTGGGCGGCGACGCTCGGGTGGGCGGCGAAGCGACGGTCGGCGGCGGCATCGGGAACGACGAGCGGGTCGCGCTGGAGGATGGTCCACGCCGCCGGGCTCGTGGTCCGCGGCTCCTCGGGCGTCACGGGGCCGACGCCCGACTTGAGCCACACCCGCTCGGCGTCGACGAAGGCCAACCCGGCCATTGGCGCGCCACACACCGCTGCGGCCACCCGGGCCAGGTCGTCGAAACGCGCTTCGGGAGCGGTGTCGAGAACGCGCAACCGGCGCAGCAGGGCGAGCCGGGGGGCCTCACCGGGCTCGACGGGGGCGGGCAACGGAGCGTCGAGGGCGCCACCCGACACCCCTGCCGCAGCCCGC
>JALYMX010000003.1 GCA_030773495.1 Actinomycetota bacterium
GGACGACGGCGAAGGCGGTGCGGATCATGGCGAGGGCGAGTTCGCCGGGCGTCGCCCGCGCCGACATGCACGGTGCCCGCCCGGCCAGCTCGACCACGAGAGCGGCGAAGGCGGCGACCACCGCCTCGGCCCGGCGACAGAAGCGGCGCACCCAGTCGCGGGCGGTGGTGTGAGGGACATCGGTGGCCGCCGCCACCGGGCGCACGCCGTGGCCCTCACCAACGACAGCCGTGACAGCGAGGCCGATCACGTCGACCGCGTCGAGGCGCCCGACCAGGCAGAACGACGGGACCAACGCGTGACTGGCCTGACAGCGTCGGCAGCGGGCCCGGCGGAACCACAGCTTGCGAGCGGGGCCGGCGTGGCGCACCGAGCGCTCGTAACCCGACCAGAACACCATGGCCGCCGAGCACGTCGGGCAGTCCGGCCGGGGAACAGCCACGGCCCGACCGGCGGCCACGTACTCGTCGACGGACAGGGCGCAGACCCATACGATGGCCACCGGTGGCAACACCACCTTGGGCCCCTCCCGGTGCAGCGACCAACTGATGGGGAGGGGCCCTCTCGCGTACAAGGACCGCCCATCGTCGTCGCTGGCTACGCCCGGGCGCCTCTCCGCGTCACCAATGAGCGCCGCCGAAACCGTCCCCTACGTGGTCACCCAATCAGGCCGGCAACAGCCTGCCGAACGACGGCATCTCGTCCGCGACACCTGGGGGTGTCCCTTACCGCTCGCCCTCCAGTGCGGAACGGGTGTCCCAAGGGTGCCGGTCAGGGACGCTCGCGAAGGGGTCGACGACCCACTCGGTAACCGGCGAGATGCGGTTGCAAGGCCGTTCGATAAGCGCTCTCTGTAACCCGGCGCGGCCAGGGCAGCCAGGAGCAAGGCGCCCTCGGCCGCCCGGGGGGATCATGATCCGACGAACGTGGCCTCGCCCATCGTCGGCATCACCGGCGCCGGCGACTGTTCGGGCTACTGGCTGGTGGCGGCCGGCGGCGTGTTCGCCTTGGGCAACGGACCCTTCCTCGGCTCGCTCTCCGGAAGCGGCCACGGTTCCGTCGTGCCATGGCGCCGAAACCGAAGGGTGACGGCTACTCGCTGCTGGCGCGTGACGGGGTGGTCCACGCCTTCGGCGCCGCTCGGCACTTCGGCGACCGCCGCCCGTCGTAGGCGGCCCTACCTCTCGGTCGCAGTCGTCACGATGCCGCTGGCCGCGGCCCACTGATCGATGTCCCGCCGCTCGATGGCGGCGGCCATGAGCTCGGGGAACAGGTCGGGGGTGCAGGCGAAGGCGGGGACGCCGAGCTCGGCCAGTGCGGCGGCGTTCTCGTGGTCGTAGGCCGGGGCGCCGTCGTCGCTGAGGGCGAGCAGGGCGATCATCTGCACGCCGGCGTCCACAAAAGACGCGGCCCGGCGCAGAAGCTCCTCCCGCACCCCGCCCTCGTACAGGTCGCTGATGAGCACGAGGATCGTCTCCCGTGGACGGGTGATCACCTGCTTGCAGTAGCCGAGCGCGCCGGCGATGTCGGTACCACCGCCGAGCTGCACGCCGAACAGGACGTCGACGGGGTCGTCCACCTGGTCGGTGAGGTCCACCACGCTGGTGTCGAACACGACCAGGCGGGTGTCGACGGCGCGCAACGACGCCATGACTGCGCCGAACACGCTGGCGTACACGATCGACGACGCCATCGACCCGGACTGGTCGATGCACAGCACGACGTGGCGCTGCACCTGCTGGGTGCGGCGGCCGTAGCCGACGAGGCGCTCCGGGATCACGGTGCGGTACTCGGGCTGGTAGCGGGAGAGGTTGGCCAGGATCGTGCGGTTCCAGTCGATGTCGGCGGGCCGGGGCCGGGACGTGCGGGCCGCCCGGTTGAGGGCGCCGGTGATCGCCTGCCTGGTGCGGGCCGAGAGGCGCCGCTCCAGGTCCTCGACGACGCGGCGGACCACGGCCCTGGCCGTCTCGCGCGACCGCGCCGGGATCACGCCGGTGAGGCCCATGAGCACCCCGACGAGGGCGACGTCGGGCTGCACCGTGCTCAGCAGCTCGGGCTCGAGCAGCAGCTGACGCAGGCCCAGGCGCTCCATGGCGTCGCGCTGCATCACCTGGACCACGCTGGTGGGGAAGTAGCTGCGGATGTCCCCCAGCCACCGGGCCACGCGCGGCGCGGAGCCGCCCAGGCCGCCGCGCCGTGAGGCATCCTGGTCCCGGTAGAGCTGCTCCAGCACGGCATCGCGCCGGGCGTCGCCCTCTCCCAGCGAGAGGCCCATGGCATCCTCGGACGTACCGCCGAGGACCAGCCGCCAGCGCCGGAGGCGCTCGGCCCCTACCCCCGGCGGGGTGGTGGCCGTCACGACTCCACCCCGAGGATCCGCCGCAGCAGCGGGACGGCCCGGCGGGCCCGCTCGCCGTCGACCGCATCGTCGGCCGGGGCAGGGCCGGGGGTGGACGACGCAGTCGCGTCGAGGCGGCGGACCCTGTCTCCGATCATCCGCCGCTCGGGAGCCGGGAATGCGCTGAAGGTCCGGCGCAGCAAGGGCAGCAGGTCGTCGAACAATTCGGCCCCGACGTCGCCGACCCAGGCGTCGATCACCGCCAACAGCCCCTCGTCGTGGAGAAGGAGGGCGGCGTCACCGGAGAAGAATGCGTCCAGCCACGAGGCCCCGTCCACCGCGTCGGCGCCGCGGGACAGGACCCGGGACAGGCGGCGGCCGGCGTCCTCGGCGTCCAGCCTCCCGGCGTCGAGGAGGAGCCGCACGGCCCGACCGGCCACCGCGCCGTGCACCCCGTGCTGGTCGGCGATCCCGGCCAGCGCCTTGGTCCACGACGACCGGAGCCCCGCGGCGTCGAGCAGGGCCAGGCCACGCTGCACGCCGTCCACCAGCGACCGGAGCTGGGCGCCGGCGTCGTCGTCCAAGGACGAGCAGGCCGGGCCGAGCCCGATGCAGACACGCACCACGATCCCGTGCAGGACGCCGAGCACGGTTTCGGTGTCGACCTTGCGGACGTTGCCGTAGCGCGACACCCGCGCCAGCGGCTCGACCGCCGCCATCAGCCGTTGGGTGTCGTGCTGGCGGGCCGACCGCTCGGCCAGCGCCGCCGTCACCGCCTCCATGGCCGCCGGCAGGTCGGCCAGCAGGGTCTCCTCGACCAGCTCGGTGAGGCGGGCGATGTCGGCGTCCTCGACCCGTTGCGCCACGAGGCTGGCGGCGGCCCCGGCGATGGTGGTGCCGAAGCCGGACGCATCGATGAGGGCCACCGATAGCTCGGGGTCCCAGACGAGACGCCACGCCTCCTTGAACGTGCCCCGTGTCCCGCCCGGGTCGACCTGCTCGCCCCACGGGACGCCGAGGAGTCGCAGCCGGTGCAGCAGGTGGCTGCGCTCACGATGGCTCTCGGTGCGCAGGTCGAGGGTCACGAGCTGCTCGGCCGCGGACGGCTTGAGGCGTAGCCGCCGTTGCAGGCGCTCGAGGTCGCGAGCCAGCGGCACCATCGGCGTGGTCGGCGGGACGGCGCCGAGGGCCTCGCCGACGAACAGCTTCTGGGCGACCAGCCCGAGGGGGAGCGACGACCCGCCGCAGAGGACGGCCTCGGTGGCGTCGGTCATCTCCGTCAGGCCGGCGAGGGGACGACCCCTGAGCACGGCCAGGGTGTCCGCCAGCCGGACACCCTCGATCACCGACGCCGTCGACGCGTCCAGCTGCTCGTGACGGAGCAGGTGGGCGGTGCGGGTCAGCCACCGCGTGGTGACGTCGTCCGGCGCGGTGAACAAGTGCTCGTACCAGCCGGGCGAGGCGACGCCCGCGCCGTAGCCGGAGGCGAAGGCCAGGCGGCGGTTGGTCCACGGCACCCAGGTGGCGGCCACCTTCACCTTGGGCAGCCCCCCGAGGACGTCCTGGTCGTGCCTGCCCGGCGGGTGTGCGTCGGGGTGGACGGCGGGCGCGTGCCACGCCCCACACACGAAGACGACGCGCCGGTGGTCCTTGGCCGTCTCCCGCAGGACCATCCGCATGGCCGCCTCCCGCCGGGCGTCGTCACGACCCCGCCGCCCGCCGAGGTGGCTCTCGGTGCGCAGCTCGGCCATGGCGTCGCGCACCGCGTCGAAAGCGTCCAGCCCGTGGTGGCGGTGCTCGACGGCGTCCTCCCACCACCGCTCCGGGTCGTCGAAGCCCGCCGCCGCGGCCAAGGCTCCGATCGGGTCCGGCACCGCCGGCTGGTCCCCGTCCCCGTCACCGTCGCTCTCGCCGGCGGCGCCGGGCCGCTCGGCCAGCATGGTGGCGGCGGGGAGGTCGGCGAAGCGCACCACCGCGCCGTGCTGGTACGCCCACCGCAGCGCCACCCACTCGGGCGAGAACACGCTGAGGGGGTAGAAGCTGGCCCGGCGGGGCTCGTCGGGTGCGTAGACGAGCCCGGCCACCGGGGGCACCATGCCGGGCTCGGCCGCGAGGGCGGCCACGGCGTCGAGCTCGGGCGCGCCTTCGATCACCACCGCCTCGGGCCGCACCTGGTCCAGGCCGGCCGCGACGGCGCGCGCCGAGCCGGGGCCGTGGTGGCGCACGCCGAACACGAAGACGTCGGTCACGAGCGTCCGGGCGTGCCCTGCCTCAGTTCAGCTCCCGGCAGGCCCGGTAGAGGTCCGACCACCCCCGGCGCTCCTTGACCACCGTCTCCAGGTACTCCTGCCAGACGATGCGGTCCTGCACCGGGTCCTTCACCACCGCACCAACCAGGCCGGCGGCGACGTCCGAGGCGCTGACGGCGCCGTCGCCGAAGTGGGCGGCCAGCGCCAGGCCGTTGGTCATGACCGAGATGGCCTCGGCCGTGGACAAGGTGCTGGACGGCGACTTGACGGTGGTGCGGCCGTCCGCGGTCAGGCCCGATCGCAGCTCGCGGAACACGGTCACGACGCGGCGGATCTCGTCGAGGGCCTCGAGCTCGGCCGGCAGCTCGAGGGCGGCGCCGAGCTGGGCCACCCGCTGGCGGACGATGGCGACCTCCTCCTCGGGGTCGGGCGGGAGCGGGAGCACCACCACGTTGAAGCGGCGCCTGAGCGCGGCGGAGAGCTCGTTGACGCCCTTGTCCCGGTCGTTGGCGGTGGCGATGACGTTGAACCCCTTGCCGGCCAGCACCTCGCTGTCGAGCTCGGGGATGGGGAGTGATTTCTCCGACAGGACGGTGATGAGGGCGTCCTGAACGTCGGAGGGAATGCGGGTGAGCTCCTCGACGCGCACGAGCGTGCCGCCCTCCATCGCCCTCATCACCGGGCTCGGGACCAGGGCGTCCCGGGACGGCCCCTCCGCCAGCAGGCGGGCGTAGTTCCAGCCGTAGCGGATGGCCTCCTCCGGAGTGCCCGACGTTCCCTGCACGAGGCGCGTCGAGTCCCCGGAGATGGCGGCGGCCAGGTGCTCGCTCACCCAGGTCTTGGCCGTGCCCGGCACGCCGAGCAGCAGCAGGGCCCGGTCGGTGGCGAGGGTGGCGACCGCCACCTCGACGAGGCGGCGCTGGCCGACGTACTTGGCGGTGATCGAGGTGCCGTCGGGCAGCGTCCCGCCCAGCAGGTAGGTGACCACGGCCCAGGGCGACAGCCGCCAGCTCGGGGGACGGGGCCGGTCGTCGGCGGCGGCCAGGGCGGCCAGCTCGGCCGCGAACTGCTGCTCGGCGTGGAGCCGGACGGCACGGTCCCGTGAGGCGGTGGCGGTGGGCGCGGCCTTCCGGGCAGGGGTCATGTGAGCTCCTGGACGATGGTTTGGCGGATCGAGAGGACGTGGAGGAGGCCGCGCACCTGGGCGCGGGACCAGTCGCTGTGGCCCGGATCGGCGGCCCAGCGCTCCACGTCCTCGGCCGCGGCGGGGTGGAGGCATGCGGCCAGCACGGGAACGACGGGGGGGAG
>JALYMX010000004.1 GCA_030773495.1 Actinomycetota bacterium
CCCCAGGCCGGCGAGCAGGATGGCACCCTTCACCTGAGCGCTGGGGACGTCGCGGTCTCCTCCCACCCAGGAACCGAAGCGCAACGGTCGGGCGCCGGCGGCTCCACTCACCGGTAACCCCGATCGACCTCGGGAACTCGGGGACCGGCATGCGCCTGCTGGCCGGCCTGTGCGCGGCGCAGCCGTGGTGCACCGTGCTGGTGGGCGACGACTCGCTCAGCGGGCGGCCCATGGACCGTGTCGCCCGGCCGCTTCGCGCCATGGGGGCGTCGGTGGAAGGCCGGGGCGAGCGCCTGCTGCCGCCGTTGACGGTACGAGGCGGCGGCTTGCGGGGCATCGACCACGCCCTCGACGTCCCCAGCGCTCAGGTGAAGGGTGCCATCCTGCTCGCCGGCCTGGGGGCGGACGGCGAGACGGTGGTGCGCGAGCGCGTGGTCACCCGGGCCCACACCGAGGAGATGCTGCACGCCGTGGGGGCCGACGTGGAGGTCAGTGCCGACGGCCTCGTCACGCGGGTCCGCCCGTCCGACCCGCAGCCGTTCCGGCTGCCGGTTCCAGGCGATCCCTCCCAGGCGGCGTTCTGGGTGGTCGCCGCCTGCATCGTCCCGGGCAGCGAGGTGGTCGTCGAGCACGTGTATGTCGGCCAGGCCCGGACGGGCTTCCTCGACGTGCTCCGCCGGATGGGGGCCCACCTGGAGGTGGTGGCTAGGGACGACGGCTCGGCCGATCTCGTGGCCCGCCACGGCCCCCTGCACGGCACCGAGGTGGGCGGCGACGAGGTCCCCGGGCTGATCGACGAGATCCCCGTGCTGGCCGTCGCCGCCGCCGTGGCCGAAGGGCGCACCACATTCGCTGACGCGGGTGAGCTGCGGGTGAAGGAGACGGACCGGGTCGCCACGGTGACCGCCGGGCTGTCTGCCCTCGGGGCGGCGGTGGAGCCGCGCCCGGACGGGCTCGTCGTAGCGGGCGGGGGCGCCCTGCGCGGCGGCGACGTGGCCTCGGCCGGCGATCACCGGGTGGCCATGGCCCTCGCCGTGGCCGGCCTGGCCGCCGCCGGGCCGACGCGGATAGCAGGATGGGAGGCCGTGGGCACCAGCTACCCGGGGTTCGACGAGGAGCTGCGCCGGCTGTGCCGGTGATCGCCATCGACGGGCCGGCGGGGTCGGGGAAGTCCACGGTGGCGAGGGCGCTCGCCCGCCGCCTGGGGCTCGACCACCTCGACACCGGGGCCATGTATCGCTCGGTGGCCTTTGCCGCCCTGCGCGACGGGATCGATCCCCATGACGCGCCGGCGGTCGCCACGCTGGCGCAGCGCCTGATCATCGACGTGGACGACCGCGTCCTGGTGGACGGCGTCGACGCCACGACGGCCATCCGCGGGCCGGCGGTCAGCGTCGCGGTGAGCGCGGTCGCGCAGAACGCTTCCGTGCGAGAGGAGCTCGTGCACCGGCAGCGCCGGTGGGTGGCCGCCCGCCCGGGAGCAGTGGTGGAGGGCCGCGACATCGGCACCGTCGTGCTCCCCGACGCCGACCTCAAGGTGTACCTCACGGCGAGCGACGCCGAGCGGACCCGCCGGCGGGCCGAGGAGGGTGGACAGCCGTCGCCGGCCGCCGTGGCCGCCGACCTCGCCCGACGCGACCACATCGACTCGACGCGCGCCGCGTCGCCCCTCGCCGTGGCCGAGGGGGCGCTGGTGATCGACACCACCGACAAGACCGTCGCCGAGGTGGTCGCGCAGGTGCTGGACCGGCTGTGAGGGGCCAGCTCGTCCTGTACCGGGTGTGCCGGGACGCCCTGGTCGGCTTCTGCCGCGTCTTCTGGCGCCTTCGGGTGGACGGCCTCGAGCACGTCCCCGACGGCCCTTTCGTCCTGGCCCCGGTCCACCGCTCCAACATCGACACGCCCCTCGTCGCCGCCGTCACCCGCCGCCGCCTCCGGTACATGGGCAAGGACGCCATGTGGAAGTACCGGGCACCGGGGTGGCTCTTCAGCGCCCTCGGCGGCTTCCCGGTGCGGCGGGGGATGGCCGACCGAGCGGCGTTGCGTCGCTGCCTGGAGGTCCTCGGTGAGGGCGAGCCGCTGGTGATCTTCCCGGAGGGAGGACGGCGGTCGGGGCCGGTGGTCGCCGAGCTGTCCGAGGGCGCCGCCTACCTCGCCATCCGCGCCGGCGTGCCCATCGTGCCTGTCGGCATCGGCGGCTCGGAGCGGGCCATGCCCCGAGGGTCGAAGATGCTCCACCCGGTCCGCGTGCACCTGGTCGTGGGCCCGCCGCTGCACCCCCCGCAGGCCGACGGCGGCCGGGCGCCCCGCCGGGCCGTGCACGAGCTGACCGAGCGGCTGCAGGCCGAGCTCCAGCGCCTGTTCGCCGAGGCGGAGGCCAAGGCGGGCTGATGACCTTGACCCTGAGCGACGACCCCGCCACCGCCCGCCTCGGCTCCTACCTGGCCATCGCCTTCGGCGCCCAGCTCGTCTGCCACCTCCTGGGCGTGGGCGTGGCCGGGGGCGAGCCTCGGGTCGAATGGCTGCACCCGTTCCTCGTCGCCGCCGCCGTGGGGCTGGCCTGCGGCGTGCGCCAGGCCCGCACGGTGCTGCTCGTGGTGCACTTCAGCTTCTTCGTCCTGGCCAGCTTCCTCGTGGTCATCGCCTTCACCACGTGGAGCCTCGTCGGGCTGATCCTCTCGCTGCTCCTGCTGTCGGTGGCGGCGGCCCAGATGGTGGCGCTCGCCTTCACGGTTCCCGCCGCCGGTACCGCGGGAGGCGTCCCCGAGGGGTGGCGCCCGTGGGCCACGAGCGAGTGGCTCCACCTCTCGCTGCTCCTCGCCGGCCTGGTGGCTGCCGTCACCGGTGCCTGACGCCAACGCGGTTGGTAAGTTCCGGGTCAGAGGGGCACACGAAGGAGGCAGGCGGATGCGGGCGACTCGGCTGGCGGTGGGGCTGGCTGCAGGGATGCTGGCGGGCGGGTGCGGTGACGGCGGTGGCGAGCCGCTCACCAAGGCAGGGTTCCTCACGAGGGGCAATGCCGTCTGCGCGAGGACCCAGCAGGCCATCGACGAGGGAGCCCGGGCCACGTTCACGAGCCCGGGCAACGTCCCCACGGCGGAGGAGGTTGGGCGCTTCGTCGACGACACGCTGCTCCCACAGATGCGCCGCGAGCTTCGCGAGCTCGGGGAGCTGGAGCCCCCGCAGGACGACCGCGACCGGGTGAACGCCATCCTCGGCGCAGGGAGGCAAGGGGTCGACCGGATCAGCACCAACCCCGGGATCGTGCTCGACAAGGAGCGGAACCCGCTGATCCTGTACTCCGACCTGGCCGACGCCTACGGGCTCGAGGGCTGCGGGCGCAACAGCGACGAGACGGCCAGGGCCCTGGCCGGGCTCAAGCCGGCCGAGTAGCCCGGGCGAGCAGCGAAACGCGCCGGGCGGCGCGGCTCAGGCGCCGGTGACGACCGAAGCGCCGGCCGCCAGCTCGTCCAGCA
>JALYMX010000005.1 GCA_030773495.1 Actinomycetota bacterium
GAAGCCATTCTTGCCATGCCTAATGATGGCACCCGCACAGGCCAGCGGGATCACGGTTGACGTCGAACGAAGACAAGCGTGAAGTACCACGGAGGGGTCCATTCTGGGGTGGCGGCGCCGCGTGGGAGTGACCCCGCCGGGCTAGATTGCCCGTGGTGGCTCGTCGCACTCGCTCGAAGAGCGCTACAGAACGCCGGCGAGGGGGACGAGCCCGCCCAAGGCGGCGGCCCTGAGTGCTGGGCCCTAGGCGGCACGGGACACCTCGAGCAGCTCGGACGTCCGCTTGACGTTGCGCCGCTCAGCCTGCTCCGCCTCGAACCGGCGTTGAACACCGGCCGTTCTATCGCCACCATCTCCAAGAGCCGGGAGGACGGCACTCCGGCGTCTCGCGCCACCTGCTCCGCTACGCCTTGCCGCTTCTACACGCCGGCAGGGCAGACCTACGGGGCGGCGGCGACGGAGGTGATGGCAACGGCGGGTGGGGATGAACCGAGCGACCCGTGGAACGCAACGTCGCCGAAGGCGAAGATCCCTCCGTCAGCGGCGACCATGAGGTAGCCGGCCCCCGTGCGGCTCCCCACCATGCCGGTCACCGGGCGGTTGAGGCGGACTGAGCCCATGGACCCGTAGAAGCGGGCGTCCAGAGCGAAGATGCCGCCGTCGCTCGCCACCAGCCAGTATCCGGCGCCGTCGGGGTCGGGCACGAGGGACTGCACCGGGGCGTTTAGACGGGTGGACCCCATGGACCCGGCGAAGCGGGCATCGCCGAAGGCGAACACGCCGCCGTCGCTTGCGACCATGTAGTAACCCCGCCCGCTCGGCGTGGGGACGGAATCGAGAACCGGACCGTTCAGCCGAACGTGACTCATGTCGCCAAGGAACTGGGCGTCGCCATACGCGAAGACCCGGCCTCTCGTCGTGAACAGCCAGTAGCCGTGACCGCTGGGTGTTCGCGAGACGGACGTCACCGTCTCACCGCCGAACAGACCCGGTGCACCTCCAAAGTGACGCGCGTCGCCGAAGGAGAAGATCGAGCCGCCCTCGTCGACGAGCCAGTACCCAGTCCCGGACGACGTCGGTTCGAGGTCCACTACAAGGCGGCTTCGCACCGGAACGTTGCCGAGCCACGGCACCGATCCGAACGCGTACACCGACCCATCGCCGCCAACCATCCAGTATCCGCGCCCGATCGGTCCCGCCGGCGTTGACCCTCCTGCGGACGGTGGGGGCGCAGGGGGCGCAGTGGGCGGAGGTGGTGGCGGAGGTGGCGGCGGAGGTGGCGGCGGAGGTGGCCGGAGATCGAGGACGAGCGCCACGGACATGCGGGTTCCGAACGCGGAGTCACCGTTGTAGACGGCGCCGAGCGAATGGAGTGTGGCGTCGAGGGGCACGTCGAAGCGTGCCGTGCGATCCGACGTGACTGACGTCGTGCCCATGGCGATTCCACGGTCCACGAAGGTGACCGTGCCCGTCGGAGTCTGGAGTGTCGGGGGATCGTAACCGGAGTGGTTGTCCAGGGAACGAGTCTTGAGCGTTGCGGTCAGCTGCCATCGCCCGTCCTGCCCCGGGGCAGCGGTGAGTGCCACGGTGGCAGCTTCACTGGTGGGCAATTGCAGTACGGTCCCCTCGTCGCCGACGGCCCAGCCGAGGCGATCGCCCACCAGGGCCAGCCCTCGAAGCGTCGGTGACAGGTAGGGTGACGGGTGGGCGCCGACGTACGGGCCGAACTGGGACCAGGTGATACCGCCATCAAGTGTTCGAGCCATGCGGCCGCTCGGCAGCGCTGCCCAGCCTTGCGTTCGATCCACGAACTGGACGTCCATGGCGTCGAGATAGGGCCTCTGCGTCCACGAGGCGCCCCCGTCGGATGTTCGCAACATCGGCCCGGCCCAACCGTGGAACCTGTCAACGAAGTCGACGAGATGCATCGGAACATTGAACTCGCCGTAGGCGATCGAGGTTGTCCAGGTGGTCCCGCCGTCGACGGTGCGGAGCACCGACGAGCCCGTCGCGATCCATCCATGCGTGGCGTCGACGAAGTCGATCTCCCGGACCGGGCCACTCGGCGTTGCCGAGCCCGTCCAGGTGTTCCCGCCATCTGAGGTCCTGAACAACCCGCTCGAGGTCCCGAGGAAGCCCTGTTGGCGGTCGAGGAACCTGATGTCGTAGACCGACATGATCGGGGGAAGCGCACCGCTTGCCTGCCAGGTGAGCCCATCCGAGGTGCGGACCACCGCGGTGGTGTGCGAGTTTGAGTCCCAGCCAGCCGCCCAACCATGGGTGGCGTCAACGAAGTGGACGGCGGTCAGATCCACCGTCGTCCCTGATGCTTGCGCATGCCATGTCGCTCCGCCGTTGCCGCTCGCGAGGATGGTTCCACCCCTCCCGACCGCCCAGACGTGAGCCGGGTCCGCGGCGGCGACGGCGAGGAGATGGGCAGCGGTGCGCTCGACAGGAAGGCTTCGGCGTTCCCACTTAGTTCCATCGGTGGTGACGAGGACGGCCGCGGGGCCGGCGCCGATCCAGGCATGATCGGGATCGACCGCCTCGACGCTCAGCATGCTGTTGACGGAGGGCGTCGTCACCGCCGTCCACGTCGCCCCGCCGTCGACCGTCTTGATGGCGCCCGGGGAATGAGAGTTCCCCACCGCCCATCCGGTCGTGGCGTTGACGAAGCGAACCGCGTTCAGCGGAACCCGCACGCCGCTGTTTTGGAGCAGCCATGAGGCGCCGCCGTCCATGGTGTGCCAGACGTAGCCGGAGTCGCCGACCGCCCATCCTCGAGTCGGAGACACGAAGCTGACCGAGCGAAGGCCGCTGTGGTTGCTCTGCGAGGCGAGGCTCGTCTTCGCCCAGCTTCGGCCGCCATCGGAGCTGCG
Organism: Actinomycetota bacterium; assembly: GCA_030773495.1. GTDB lineage: Bacteria > Actinomycetota > Acidimicrobiia > Acidimicrobiales > JALYMX01. The sequence goes on from JALYMX010000005.1 coordinate 2,880, forward strand.
ATAGATGCTGCCGTTGCCCCCGCCGTCCTCACCCACTGCCCAGCCGTGCTGGTTGTCGACGAAGTCGATCGCCCACAGGTCGTCGTCTTGGTCCTCAGCTGCGGTCTGCCACGTGCTGCCCCCGTCGTGGGTTACCAAGATCGCGCCCGTTAGAACCGTGGCGAACCCAGTGGTGGCGGTGGGGAAGTCGACGCCGGTGAGCATCTCGTTGGTCGGAACCGCTTGCCTCGACCAGTGCTCGCCTCCGTCAGACGTGGCGATCACCGTCCCTCCGACCCCCACGGCCCAGGCGTGCGCGCTGTCAGGCGCGCTCACCGATGTCAGCTGCTCAGTCGTGGGTACGAGTTGGCGGGCCCAGCTCCGACCGCCATCGACGGAGGCGGCCACGAGCGCGCCCGTGCCGACCGTCCATCCGCGCGTCCTGTCGACAAAATCAATGGAGGCCATGGCCTTGCCGCTGGTGCTGACAGAACCGACAGGACTGGCCTCAGCGGCGGGGATGGGGTCGAGCAGCGTCCCGAACAAGAGAGCGAGCACGGCCACGATCGCACCTCGCCGGCCATCATGGCGTCCATCGTGTCCCCGCGCGTGTCGCACAAACGCTCCTAGCAACGCTGAGAACGATGAAAGCTGAAGCCTTCGGTCCTCGTTGACCCCAGTCTCGGCCTCCCTCGAGACAAGGAGGGCCGTCTCAGACTTCATCGGCGCGGCGTGGACGCGCTTGAGGAACTCTTCCGGAGATTTGCGGCGGGCGGATGGCTCCGTGCCGCCCCTCCATCAGGACTACACGAGGATGACGACGGGACCGACCAGCGCGACGCCGGCAGCGAGCAACGCTGGCCAGAACGTCTCGACAGCGGTTCACAGCAAGAACGAGTCTCTCTCCCGTCGGCCCTCGCGCCAGTCGTTGGCTGCGACTCTCGCGACCGCCACTGCGAGAGTGCCGAAAAGCAGGAGGACGGTCCCCGCTCCGAGGACACGCACGACGCCATAGTGCCCGGAGTGCGCCCGCCCATGCTCGTTCGGGGAGTCGCACAGATCATCTCGGGCAAGCAGCACCAGAATCCGGGCGTTCAGGTGCGTGGGTGGCGCCCCCGCCCGGGGGGTTGCGCTAGTCCCATTCCGTCGGGCCGTTCAGGTGTCGCTCGTCATGAACCCACTGCGCTTCATCGCTCGCGACTTCATCGACGAACTCGGCTGCCCTTCCTGGGTCTCCGTCCCACTCGTAGAGCCACCGGGTGGACCCGGTGAAACTCGATGTGATGCGAAGACGCCTCTGGCCTTCGTGGTCGTCGGGCGCAACGCGAAGGTCGACGGTGGCGATCGCGTCCGGCAGTCGAGAGTCGGGGAATCCGCTCTCGCGGAGCCACTTCTCCGCGAATCGATCCCGGAGCTCCGAAGCGAGACCGGGCTCAGTCTCTCCCAGCGGCCGGAACAGGTGCTCTTCCCGACCATCAGGACCAAGCATCATCTCCCGGACTTGCCGTCGGCGACGGAAGCTCCACGGGTACACGCGTCGCAGCCGGAGCTCACCACCGCACGTTCCGTCGCCCGCCTCTCCAACGCGTCCTCGCCGCCGCACAGCGTCGATTATCGCCGGCGATGGCAACGCTGCCGGCGAGATTTCGACGGTGCGGCTCGCGGACGTCGCCCTCGGGGCCGATCGCCCGAAGTCGCGCACAGCTGGAGGCCGACCAACACCCCAGAGCACGGCGCCCCGTAGGTGTTGGGCGCTCCCCTCACCTGCGCGGTCACCGTTCGTTCCCCGCACTTGATCCGAATTCAGGCGCCGTGGGCGGCGTTCCTCGTCATCATCGGGTTGTGGTTACGAGCGCTCTTGACCGGGTGAGAAGGGACCTGGCGGAAGGTCGCCTATGGAAGGCACGCGACCGAGTGACGGGAAGCCTCGCCGCGCGGCCAAGCGATCCGGTGCTGCTTGAGCTCGCCGGCCAGGTCTTCTTCCAGATGGGCGACCTCCCTCGAGCTGGGGCGTACTGGTACCTGACGGACAGGGACGGGCCCGAGGTGGAGGACGCACTCGCAGCATTGAGAGAGCGTCACGGCGCGGGCGCCATGGGCTTGATCGGCGCTCTCCCCGTACGAGACGCCATCGAAGCCTTTCCTCCGCGCGTCCAACAGCGGCTTAGAGAGCTTCAGCGAGAGGCGAGGCACACGCACAATCACGATTGGGATCCTCAGCCTAGAAGGACAGGCGGGAGTGCTCGCAAGACGACGCAACCGAGCCCGGTAGTTGAGGCGGTAGTGATTGTCGCCGTTGTCGCTGCGACGGTTGGCGTCTGGGCCATCGGCGCCGTAACGATCATCTACGTCATCGGACCTTGGGTCATCGATCGCTTCTGACCCGATCTCGCATCAACGCACCTACGAGTCGCGCGGCTTCCCGATCTAGGGGTCAAGGTGGAACCGACGCGGCCCAACCGAAAGTGAGTACGGAATCCCCCAAAATAGCGCTCCTAGAATTCGGTTCTAAGCGGACAGAATGACGGCCGTTCCTGATCCCGGGAGCGGCGCTCGGCTGGGCCTTGCTCCATCCACCATCATTTTCGAAGTGCGAGTTCCCCGGTCGGGTCGGAGAGTGCTGGCGCTGACGTCGTCGCACCGGGAGAAAACGAAGGATTCCACCCGGCCTGGCGGCCACCGCCGCTCCGAATGCCCGAGATGCATTCGGCGCGCGTCGAGCGGATCGATACAGATCCCCGGGCGACGCGGGGCCTACTGGCGGCGGCGATGACGAAGCCACGCGACGGCTGCGCCAAGAGCAGCGCCGAGGGGTCCACCCCATAGGCAGCCTTTCCCAGCCCCTTCGATGACATCAGCAGAGCGGGGCCCGTCGGGCCGCTCTGCTCCCCACCGAGCGCCCCAAGCGCCCGGCGATGGATCAGGGCCGGATCCCGCGAGGATTTCGGCTCGTGGGGGGCTCCATCCTCAGGTCCCGTGCGCCGAGGAGTGCAGTTGCCAGCTGTGTGCTTCGGGCGCTCGAGGGGAGCACCTGTGTCAATCACGAGCGCGCCAGTATGCCCGCACCGGGCGCTCGACCGTCGCCGGCGCATCGGGCACCGCCGGGGCGACGCCGCATGCCCGGGGCGGTCGGAACGGCGAGCTGCACACCGTGCACGGCGGTCCACCGTTCCCGACGCCCGTGCCGGTCAGACTGGGCCCGTGGAGCTGGTGATCGCCCGCAACCCTGACCCCGACAGCGCCCTGCCGTACCTCCTCAAGCTTCCGATTGGCGGCGGTCTGGTGTTCCGGACGAAGGACACCTGGCCACGCACCAGCGCCTTGTACTGCCACCCGGTTGCGGCCGCCGAGTGGCCCGACGAGCCCGACATCGTGGAGCGGGTGCCGCTGCGGGCGTGCGCCCGCCGGGGAGCGGCGATCGACGTCGTCGCCGACCGCGGCCGAGAGCAGCGCTCCCAGGTCGTCTTCACCACGGCCCGAGGGCGCCAGATGGTGTTCTGGCAGTCGCCGCGCACCCGCAAGCAGTCCCGGCCCGACGTCCGCCTGCCGATCGCCAGGGCGGCCGGCATCGCCGAGCTGGAGCTCCTGGTCGACGCCCACGAGCGCTACCCCTTCTGCTTCACCGGCCAGCAGGTGCGCACCGTCCGCCGCGGCCTGTCGTGCGGCGACTACGCCGTGGCCGTCGACGGGAGGGTCGTCGCCGCCGTCGAGCGCAAGTCCGTGGCCGACCTCGTGTCCAGCCTGACCGGCGGCCGCCTCCGCTATGCCCTGGGCGAGCTCGCCGCACTTCCTCGGGCCGCCGTCGTGGTCGAGGACCGCTACTCGGCGATCTTCGCGCTGGAGCGCATCCGGCCGGCGCTGGTGGCGGACGGCCTGGCCGAGCTGCAGGTCCGCTGGCCGGCGGTCCCGATCGTGTTCTGCGACAACCGCAAGCTGGCCGAGGAGTGGACCTACCGCTACCTCGCCGCCGCCCCGGCCTGGGCCGCCGCCGAGCGACCGGCGGCCGCCCTTACCGGAACGGAGGAGGACGGCCCGGCCGGCCCCGCCGTGCCGCGTCCGTCGACCGCCGAGGTGCGGGCATGGGCGCGGGCGCACGCCCTGGCCGTCCCTGACCGGGGCCGCCTCCGCCCCGAGATCCACCAGGCATGGGAGGCGGCGCACGACGATCCGAGCGCGTCGCCGAAGCCGTGACGCGTCCCGCTGCCGGCGCGTTCGCCGCGGCGGCAGCGCGTCCCGCGACAGGCTCCACGAGCGTGGCGCGCGAACGACGGCGCGAGCCCGCCGGGGGGCTGCGCTGCACCACATCTGCACCACAAGAGGAGGGAAAACAGGGTCTCCAACGGTCACGAACGGTCACGAACGGTCACGCCGAAAGTGCCTCTGACCTGCAGTTTTGCTGAATCCGGCACTTGCGCCGAGGAGCTCTGTCAGCCTTCACACGGCTGAGGTCACAGGTTCGAGTCCTGTTACGCCCACAACGAGCATCGCCGGTCACAGGCCATTTCCTGGTCCTCGGGCGGGCGCCTTTTCGGCGGCTGTCCTCGCGTCAGGGCGGGGTGCCCCGTGGACCCCGCCTGCCTCTAGCATCCGGAGGTCCTCTTCTTCGATGAGGGCCCGGAGGGCATGGCGAAGGCGAAGCCGCTCTGTCACCGGTGTGGTGTCGTTCAGGAGTGCCGAGCGGCAGCTCTCGACCAGCCCGAGCGTCGGGGCGTCGGTGCTGGGCTGACGCGGCACGAGGGTGGGGCGCGGCACCGGAAGGTTGGTCGACCGCTCCCGTTCCGACCCCGTCATCGCGCGCCCCCCCTCTCCGCTCACGTCGAGCGTTGCGGAGCTGCACAGATACGGGCAATGGGTCAGATGACCATTTCAAGGGAGAAGGGGCGTTGCGCGAAGCAGCGTCGTGGAGCGAGGACGACGTGCATCGAGCTGCGGGCCAGCGGGCACCGCGGCGCGGACGGTCGCTGCGGAGCACCGCCTCTCAGTGGGCGGGCTGTTGTCTCAACCCGTCCGGTGGCCGAGGCGTCCCGGGGCCACGGTGAGCAAGGGTACGGGTGCCGTGACGAGAAAGCGAGAGCAGCGTGCGATTCGGACGCGGTGTGGCGCGCCGGCGCTCACGCGACGCCTGGGCGCGTCGCGCTGGCGTCGCGACGGCGGCCAGCACGCCGCCGTGTCTATCGCTTGTAGTGCCTCCTCGGCGCGAAGCCGGTGTGGAAGGTCGATCGGCGCACGATGCGGGCGATGTCGTCAGGCGAGAGGGGCTGGGTGGAGCGGGTGGGGCCGTTGTCGGCCTTCTTCCGGTCCGGGGCGAGCCCACGAGCACCGACGACACCATGGCGGCGGCGGAGCATGTGGCCATTCTTGCCCTCGCGGCGGTGGCGCGCCAGTACCCGGTCGGACTATTTCGCGCCCGGTTCGCCGCGAGCGACGGCGTGCGCTCAGTTGTCGCAGTCGACAACGTTGGCGATCCGGTCGACACCGCCGGAAGTCGGAGCTATCGTGCACCCGTCCCGCCCCCCGGGAGCCACGGAGCCCCTGGCCTCGCCAGGGGCTCCGGCGCGACTGCGACACCCCTGCGACATCCACCGGCGGGCGTCCCGGACGTGGTCAGTCGGTGCCCTCGACGCGGATCACCCGGAGGATCCCGGAGATCTCCATCGCCCGGTGGACGTGGGGTCGGGGCTTGATCACGGTCACCTCGGCAGACAGCTGAACGGCCCGCTTGTGCGCTTTCACCAGCGCCCCCAGGCCCGACGAGTCGATGAAGGTGACCGAGTCGAGGTCGAGGATGATCCGCGACCGGCCCTCGGCCAGGAGGTTCTCGATGCAGGCGACCAGGCGCGGCGAGGTCGATACGTCGAGCTCGCCCCGGGGGCTGACGGCGACGGTGTCGTCGTCCTTGCGCACCGAGACGATCCCGAACGCCTCGGTCAGCTCCGGCGGTTCCTCGGCCATGCCCGTGAACGTCCCTCCCGTTCGGCTGCTCCTCGGCCGAGGCGCGGAGCCAAGGTTCCGCCGGGCGCGCACGATACCGCCCGGCGCCGCGGCGCGCCGCGGGGG
>JALYMX010000006.1 GCA_030773495.1 Actinomycetota bacterium
GAGGGGATGCGCCCGTCGATGTGGGCGAAGCGGTAGAAGCCGCACACCGTCGACAGGCGCCGGTCGATGGTGGAGGCGGCCAGGCCCCGTTCCTCACAGGCGCGGACGTAGAGCTCGATGTGGGGCCGAGTGGCGGCCAACACCTCGAGGCCGACGTCGGCCGCCCACTGGAAGAAGGCCCGCAAGTCGGCCCGGTAGGTCTCGAGGGTGCGGCCCTGGTAGCGGGCCAGGAAGGCGGCGGCGGCGACCTGGGCCTCGTCGAGGAGCGGGTCGGTGGCGGACCGGGCGAGGGAAGCGGCATCGGTGATGGCGGTGTCCATGTCATACCTCCGGGTTTGTGGAGGTACCAGGGCACCACGAGGGGCCTCGCCGAGCCTGGCGACGTCGTGGAGAGGAACGATCCTCCGACCCGGACACCTCCATCGCCGACCACCTCTGGCCTGGCCTGCTCCCCACCGGCGCAACCGCCCCTTACGCTTCTCGACGTGACGTCGGAACCCACCGCGCCGCCGTCGGCTCGATGGCGCTCGAGCACGCCGCCCGCTGGGTTCGAGCGCCACCGGGGGCCTCGGCGCGGGAGGGTTCGGCTGCCCCTTCGGCTGTGGCGGTCGGGACCGAGCCCTGCCTTCGAGCTCGAGGACCCTCGCTGGCGCCGACACCTCTATGAGATCGTGCTCGCCCAGGGAACGGCCGACGACGTGGAGCGCTACGTCGACCCCGAGCTCCTGGTGGCCGACTGGGACCATCTGTGGCTCCCCCTGGCGGTCCACGCCGCCTGGGACAGCTGGATCGAGCAGAACCGGGCCGAGCTGGTCCGTGGCGCTTAGCCCCCTCCAGCGCCGGGTCGCCCAGCTCCTGCTCCACCACCCGGGCGTCGGGCACTTCGCCCTGGCCGGCGGCGCCGCCATGAACGTCCACGACGTCATCGACCGCCCGACCCAGGACCTCGACTGCTTCACGACGGACCACGACGGGGTGGAGCCGTTCGTGCCGGCCGCCGTCGAGGTGCTCAGCCGGGCCGGCTGCGAGGTGACCGTGGAGCGCCACGACCCGGGCTTCGCCCAGCTCTTGGTCGTCGATCCCGCGACGGACGAGCGCATCGGGGTCGACCTCGGGGTCGACTACCGCCTGTCAGCACCCGTCGCCACCGCCCTCGGGCCCGTGCTCGACCTCGACGACCTCGCCGCCGACAAGACCCTCGCGCTGTTCGCCCGGGCCCTGCCCCGCGACTTCCTCGATGTCGACGCCCTCCTGCCCGCTACTCGCCCGAGCGGCTCCTCGAGCTCGCCGCCGAGAAGGACCGCGGCTTCGTGCCGCAATACTTCGCCGAGGCCCTCGGGGGCGTGCGCCGGCTGCCGGCAGAGCTCTTCTCCCTCCCCAGGGACGAGTACGAGGCCCTCGTCGAGCGCATGGAGCGCTGGCGCGAGCACATCCTCAGCGCGAGCCCCCGCTCAGGTGCCGACGCGAACGATCTCCTGGCGGCTTCGGACGCGAGCCGCCCGGTGGCGAGCTCAAGGAGCGATCGGGCGGGAGCCCAGCTGACGTCCCACCGAACGGACGCGCGCCGGCCCGGCGAACGGAGGCAGGGCGACGGCGGGGTTCGGGGACGCGTGAACTGGGACACCCCCGGGGACGACCTCGGCGGCGGTACCCGGGCGGTATCGGCGGGTACCGACGGTCACTAGATCCCGGCGCGTACGCTCCCGTCGGGCAGCGGCACATAGGCGGCGAGAACGACTTCCAGGTCCTCGGAGAGGGAGGGTGGGAACGGCCCGGCGACGACATGATCGCCGAGGTGGTAATCGAGCACCTCGCGCGCCCACTCTTCGCGTCAACCGGCGGCTCCGACAACTCCGTCGATGATCTCCGCTCGGACGACAAGGTTCGACCACCGCGTAAACGGAGCGCTGAGATGGATGTCGTCGTCGCATAGCCGCGGCAGTCGCGGCTCGCGCACGCGGATCATGCGGTAGCCGGCCCGCGCGGCAGCGGCACGCTGCCACTCGTCTCGAAGGGCTGTGTGGCGGTGCCAGGGCTCGCCGTCGTACTCGACCACGATTCGCGGTAGAGGAAGAATCAGGTCGGCGGAGTACGTACGAGGGACTGTTCGTGGACATGAAACCCGGCAAGCTGTTGAGCGCCACGCGGGCTGAACACGCGCTGACGACCTGACGACAAGCAGCGTGAGCAGGAGGACCGGCGCCGGGCCGCGCTGTGCGCGACGGTGCGTTGGCGGGCTGGCAAGGGCGGCGTCATGGTGAGCGCGTCCTGAACGCGCAAGAGCCCTCTCGCCT
>JALYMX010000007.1 GCA_030773495.1 Actinomycetota bacterium
GTGGCCTCCAACGAGACCCGCATCGTGCGCAACGTGGCGCTGGGCAACGGCGCGGCGGTGACGAGGGGCCGGGCCGAGGACCTCCACGACTTCAACTTCGACCCCTGCGGCACCAACACCTGGCGGGGCAACACCTTCGGCACGGCCGCCCCCGACTGCATTCGGTGAGCGCGCTGGAAGCAGCAAGGCCACTCGCGGCGACCGACCGGAGCTGTAGTTGGGTTGCCAGGACCACGGTTCCCCCGCGGTCGGCGCCGGCGAGCGGCGCGACGACGTCCGCGTCGGTCGCCCCCACTCGAGGGCGGTGCTCCGCCAGCAGGGCCACGGGCTCTCCGAGCGTGAGTTACGTCGTGGGCAACGACCCGCGACCGCGAGGCAGGGGTGGACGCGAGGGAGGGTGAACGCCCCGCGCCCCGCTCGTTGCCGCGGCTGTCACCACGCGGCGCCCACCCCGGGCGTGGTCCAGCGTCGACGCCAATGCCGGCCTCCCGCTCCAACCTGCCGGCCCCCGTCAGCAGCTTTATCGGTCGGGAGGAGGAGGTCGACCGCGTCGCCAGCCTGGTGGCGGCCCACCGCCTAGTCACCCTGACCGGGCCGGGCGGCATCGGCAAGACGCGACTCGCGCTCGAGGTCGCCCGCGGCGCGCTCCCCCGCTATTCCGATGGCGCGTGGTTGGCCGAGCTGGCCGGGCTCATCGAGCCCGCCAGTGTCGCCCGAGCGGTGGCGGCCACTTTCCCGGTCCGCGACGTCCGCTGCCGGGAACTCACTGATACCCTCGTCACCTACCTACGGGGGCGGCAGGCGCTCCTGGTCCTCGACGGCTGCGAGCATCTCATCGCCGCGTGCGCACAGCTCGCGAGCGCTCTGCTGCGGGCCTGCCCCGGGCTGTCCGTCCTCGCCACCAGCCGGGAGTCGATGGGCGTCGCCGGCGAGACCGTGTGGCGGCTGGCGGAACTCCATGTCGCGCCGCGCGGCGAGACCCGTCCTGACGCCCATGCGGCGTGTGAGGCGGTGCGGCTGTTCGTCGACCGTGCCAGCACGATCCAACCCCGCTTCTCCCTCACTCCCGAGTCCGCCCCGGTGGTGGCGGAAATCTGCCGACGTCTCGACGGGCTCCCCCTCGCCATCGAGCTGGCCGCCGCCCGAGTGGAGGTCCTCAGCCCAGCGGAGATCGCTCAGGCGATCGACGACCGCTTCGCCTTTCTCACTGGAGGGTGCCGGAGCGGCCCACTCCGCCACCAGACCCTGCTCGGCGCCGTCGATTGGAGCTACGAATTGCTGTCGGAGCCCGAGCGAGCCTTGTTCCGCCGGCTCTCGGTCTTTGCCGGGGGCTTCACAGTGGAGTCGGCGGAACCGGTGTGCGGCGAAGCCGAGGTGGGCGAGGTGTTCGACCTCCTCGTCCGCCTCGTCGTGAAGTCGCTTGTGGTCGCTGACACCTCCACCCCTCAGGCCCGCTACCGGCTCCTTGACACCATCCGCGCGTACGGCCGGCAGCGGCTCGTCGAGGCTGGCGAGGCCGCCGAGCTGGAGGCGAGCCACGCCCGCTGGTGTGTTGGGCTAGCTGAGCAAGCCGAGGGCGAGCTCAGCGGGCCGGCCCAGCGGCTTTGGCTCGAACGGCTGGAAGCCGAGCACGACAACTTGCGCTCCGCACTGGGATGGGCCCTGGACGAGCGTCGCAGCGAGCTGGCCCTGCGGTTGGCTGGTGCACTGGTGCTGTTCTGGCGGGTGCGGGGGCACTTCAGCGAAGGCCGGCGGTGGCTCGAGCGGGCGATGGCATCGGGGCTCGACGCCTCCCCGGCGCTGCGGGCCAAGGGCCTGTGGGGGATGGGGTTTCTGGCCATGACGGTGGGCGACCTCGACGCCGCCGTCCCCGTCCTTCAGGAGAGCCTCTCCCTTTACCACCAGCTGGGCGACGCGCAGGGGACGGCCCGGGCCCTCCTCGGCCTCGCGCAGTCTTGGCACCAACGCAGCGACCCCGCCGCCCTCGCCGCGGCCGAAGAGGCCGCGGTCCTGGCCCGTCAGGCCGGCGACATCTGGTGCCTGGCCCACGCACTGGCGCTGTTGGGCTTCGAGCACGCGTCCCGTGACGAGCTGGACGGAGCTCAGGCCTTGTTCGAGCAGTGCAGGGCGGTGGCGCGCGAGGGCCATGACGAGCAGGGACGTCAGATCGCCCTGCTGGGGCTGGGCGCGGCGGCCCTCCGCCACGGCGACTACCGCGCCGCCCAAGCCCTCCTCGATGACGCCCTTCGCGTAGCCGAGGAGCTAGGGGAGGACTATGGACGCGCCGTAACGCTGAACCACCTGGCCGAGCTCGCCATCGGGCTCGGCGACTACCGTCGGGCGCGGAAGCTGCTCGACGAGGTGCTGACGCTCAACCACGCGTTCGGCCCGCTGCCGTGGGTAACCGACCCCCTGGTGCTCTTGGGGCGGGTGGCGCACGCCGAGGGCGACCTCGCCGAGTCCGCTCGTCTCTTCGGCGTAGCGCTGGCCGCGGCCCGCTCCTCGGGGATCTCGAGGGCGCGTGCGCTCGCCGCCCTCGGCGAGGTGGCCTCCGACACCGGCCACCGCGCAGCGGCCGTGGAGCGGTTCCAGGAGGCCTTCGTCGAGGCCCAGGCCAGCGGGGACAAGGGCGCCCTGGCGGACGCCCTTTTCGGGTTGGCCCGACTGGAGCGTGCCGCGGGCAACACGGACCGTGCGGCGTCGCGCCATCACGAGGCGCTGGGCCTGCGGGCCGAGATCAGGTGCGCCCCGGGCGTTGCCGCCTCCCTCGAGGCGGTGGCTGCGCTGGCGGTCGCGGAGGGGCGCCTGGAGCAGGCCGCCCGGCTCTTCTCCGCGGCACAACGGGCGCGCAACGATCAGGGCTACGCCCGACGACCGGGGGAGGTCGCCGCCTACGAGGCCGACCTCGCTCGGCTCCGGGAGGGGCTCCCGGCTCGCGAGCTCGAGGCTGCGTGGGCCCAGGGAGCGCAGCTTTCCCTGGAGGAGGCGGTGAGCCACGCTTCCAAGGGCCGCGGCCGTCGCGTGCGCGGGGGCGACGGATGGGGCGCCCTCACCAAGGCGGAGCGGCAGGTGGCGGCCCTGGTGGCCGAGGGTCTGAGCAATCGCGAGATCGCCGCCCGCCTGTTCATCTCGATCGGCACGGTGAAGGCGCACCTGTCCCACGTGTTTTCCAAGCTCGGCATTGCCGAGCGCGCCGAGCTCGCCCGCGAGGTGTCGCGCCGCCACGGCCAGCCGGTGGCGGAGAAGAGAGACGCCAACCGGGATCCGTCGTCGTGAGCGAGGGCGTCGGCGGGCGGCGTCCCGCGCCCGGGGTCGCGAACGGCAGCCCAGACCTTGGGGCGTGAGTGAAGCCGCTGGAGGCGCTCAGATGGCGTGAGCGATGTGCGCCGACCTTCTGCCGCGAACCGGCAGCTCTGGGCCTTGTCCCCCCGGCGTCCCCCTTTAGACCTTTGGCTCAGGCCTCGTCTTGACGATCGCCCGCGCGAATCCAGGACTCCTGACATAGTGCGCTGAACCCCTTGTCGCACAAGGGGTATCCACCACTTGAGGACCTCTCGTCGGCGATAATAGATGATGTCGGCTGATGGGGTCTTGGTGGGTGCTGGACTGACGCCTGTGCGCCGGGGCCAGCCGCTGCCGCTTCGTCCTGCCGGCTCGGTGCGCGTCTCGGACGCGGCCGACCTGATCGAGAACGACGAGGGCGGGGCGGTGTTCGTGTGGGGCATGGCCGCCTCGTGCTGGGACCACGGCGACATCGTGGCCCGGCGCCTGGCGGCGGTGCAGCTGGTGGTCACGGGGGCGGCCACCCAGGTCGAGGTCGGCGCCGCCTTCGGGGCGGGGGAGGCGACGGTCCAGCGCTGGGTGGCGGCGTGGCGCCGGGGCGGGGCCGACGCCCTCGTGCCGGCGCAGAAGGGCCCGAGGGGGCCGTCGAAGCTGACCCCGGAGGTGGTGGCGGGGATCCGGGCGCTGCGGGCCGAGGGGGCGTCGATGGACGCGATCGCGGCGGCCACGGGGCTGAGCCGCAACTCGGTGTCGCGGGCGCTGGCCCCGAGCGCCCCCGAGG
>JALYMX010000008.1 GCA_030773495.1 Actinomycetota bacterium
GGCCGAGGGGCTCCACGTCGTGCGGTCCACGCCGCTGCTGCGCACCCTGGCCGGGGTCCAGGCCCTGGCCGCGCTGTCGGCCGGCGCCACCTCGGCGCTGCTCGTCGTGCTGGCCGAGCGCCACCTGGACGTCGGCGCCGGTCGCTTCGGCATCCTGATCGGGGCGATCGGGGTGGGCGCCGGCGTCGGTCCCCTGGTGCTCCAGCGGGTGGTCGGCGACCCCCTTCGGCCAGCGCTGCTGTTCGGGCCCTACCTGCTCCGTGGTGTCGTCGACCTGGTCCTGGCCGCCTTCTCGGCCTTCGGTGTGGCGCTGGTCGCGCTGGCCGCCTACGGCTTGGGGACGTCGACCGGCACGGTGACCTACAACAGCGTCCTGCAGTCGGTAGTCCCCGACCGGGTGCGCGGGCGCGTGTTCGCTTTTTACGACGTGGTGTGGCAGTCCTCGCGCCTGGTGAGCATCGGCCTCGGCGGGGTGCTGGCCGATGCCGCCGGCATCCAGGCGGTGTACGTCATCGGGGGGATGCTGCTGCTGGCGGCCGGCGGGATGGGGATGGCCGGCGGCCGGCGGGTCGGCTCGCCGTAGCCGCGCCGCGCGTGCGGTAGGCCCGGCTCGGTGGTGCAAACTGCGGGGCCGTGCGATGTCGATGGGCAAGATGGGTGCGGGCCGTGGTGGTGGCCGTGGCCGCCGGCGCCGTCTCGATGGCGTGGGCCGGCGAGGCAGGTGCCGAGGAGGCGCTTCCCGCGTCGGCCGGTTACTGGTTCGCCGGTGCCGACGGTGGCGTCTTCGCCTTCGGCGGCGCCCCCTTCGCCGGTTCGGCCGGCGCCATCCGGCTGGCCCGTCCCGTCGTCGGCATGGCCCCCACCCGCACCGGTCGCGGCTACTGGCTGGTCGCCTCGGACGGCGGAGTTTTCACGTTCGGCGACGCCCAGTTCCACGGCTCGGCGGGGGCGATCCGTCTCAACCAGCCGATCGTCGCCATGGCGGCCACGCCCTCAGGCCGGGGCTACTGGCTGGTCGCCTCCGACGGTGGCGTGTTCTCCTACGGCGACGCCGTGTTCCGTGGCTCCACCGGCGGGATCACCTTGAAGCGGCCCATCGTGGGCATCGCCGCCACGCCCTCCGGCCGGGGTTACTGGCTGGTCGCCTCCGACGGCGGCGTGTTCGCCTTCGGCGACGCGGTGTTCCGTGGGTCGACCGGCGCCATCACCTTGAACCGGCCGGTCGTGGGGATGGCGGCCACGCCCTCGGGGCAGGGGTACTGGATGGTGGCCTCGGACGGTGGCATCTTCGCCTTCGGCGACGCGGGGTTCCGCGGTTCGATGGGCGCCGTGCCGCTCAACAAACCAATCGTGGCCATGGCGGCCACGCCGAGAGGCGTCGGCTACTGGCTGGTGGCCTCCGACGGGGGGGTGTTCAGCTTCGGCGACGCCACCTTCGCCGGGAGCACCGGGGGCCAGAGGCTGCGCTCGCCGATCGTGGGTGCGGCGGCGCCGCTCCCGCGCGGTGCACGCGAGGTGGCGGCGTTCTTCTACCCCTGGTACGCCCGACCGGACCGGGACGGCGAGTGGCGTCACTGGGAGGCGAACGGGCACGAACCGCCCGGCGACGTGGCCGCCAACTTCTACCCGTCGCGCGGCGCCTACAGCAGCAGCGACCCTGGGGTGCTCGACGCCCAGATGGCCGAGATGAGGGCGTCCGGCATCGACATCGTCGTCAGCTCGTGGTGGGGGAGGGGGTCGTTCGAGGACCGCGTCCTCCCCGCCGTGGCCCAGGCGGCGGCGAGACACGGCCTGCGCCTCGCCGTCCACGTGGAGCCCTACGTCGGGCGCTCAGTGCGCACGGTCGAGCAGGACGTGGCGTACCTGGGGTCGTTGGGGCTGAGCGAGCTCTGGCTGTTCAACGCCGAGGGCTTTCCCGCCGCCGAGTGGGCAGGGATGACCGCCCGCGTCGGCCCCGCCGTCCGCGTCCTGGCCCAGAGCGGCAACATCGGCGCCGTGCGCTCGGGCGCCTTCGCCCAGTACGCGAAGGCGGCGGGCTTCCACGGCATCTACACCTACGACCCCGTGCGCCACCCACCGACCGACTTCGCCACCGTCTGCGGGGCCGCCCGCCAGCTCCGGTTGCTGTGCTCGCCGTCGCCCGCGCCTGGATACGTCGCGTCCCGCACCAAGCCGCGTGACGTCCAGTTCGTGGCCCGCGAGAACGGCGGCCGCTACGACGCCCAGTGGTCGGCCGCCGTCGACGCCGCCGCCGACGTGGTCAGCGTCACCAGCTACAACGAGTGGCACGAGGGCACCCAGATCGAGCCGGCGGTGCCGTACTGCTTCCCCGACGGCTTCTGCTCCCCGGGCTACGAGGGCGCCTACGGGCGCAGCGGGCCAGCGGCGGCGTCCGCCTTCCTCGACCGCACCCGCCACTGGTCGGCGATCTTCAAGAGCTCGTAGGCGCCGAGGGGACCCGAGCGGGCAGTACGATGCCGCTGCCGGCGGCGTGGCCGAGTGGTTTAGGCAAGGGCCTGCAAAGCCCTGTACACCGGTTCGATTCCGGTCGCCGCCTCCAAGTGGCTGACCTGCTATAACCGCAGGTCAGGCCACTTTATCGGTGTGTCCGGCAGGGCCGGTCAGTGACCGCTGGATA
>JALYMX010000009.1 GCA_030773495.1 Actinomycetota bacterium
GGAGTTCGTCGCCGCCCTCGATCCCCACCAGGTCGAGGTCGTCGAGGCGGCGATGTCCGCGGTTGTCGACCACCCTGCACAGGAGCGGAGCGACGGCTGAGCTCGCGGCGGCCTGCTCACCCACGTCCTTCGGCTTCCCGCTGCGGCCAGCGGCGCCGTCTGCCATCGTTTCCTGGTTGCGCGACCAAGGAGCACGGCATGGCACGACCGGTGGGGCGGATCGACGAGATCGTCGTCGACTGCCGCGATCCGATGCTGCTTGCGAGCTTCTGGGCCGCCGTGCTGGGAGTGGCGCCGACCGTACGGGAACCGGCATGGGTGACGGTTCGTGATCCCGAGCAGGGCCTGGTCCTGGCCTTCCAGGCAGTCCCGGAGGCGAAGACCAGGAAGAACCGACTCCACGTCGACGTCAGGGTCGAGAATCTCGAGGGGAGGCTGCGTGGCGAAGGCGGCGAATCCAATGGTGTAGATAACGAGCACTCGGAGCGCCTCGCGGGCTGCTGTTCCCTCCACGCCCCACCTGAAGTGGGGCCACCTGCTTCGCGTCGATCCAGCCGAGATCGAGGCCTGGCTCGACAGCGCACGATGCTCGCGCGTGGCGGCGGTACCATCCGGAGCCGCGTCGCCGGTCCGCCTCGACCGGCCCCATGGTTCAGTGCCCGGCCGCTCCGCGCGCGCCGGCGCTCTTCTCGAGGAGCGCTGATGGGGCCGATCCGCAAGGCACCGCGCACGGGGCGATGGGAGGCCCGCTACCGCGACCCGCTGGGTCGGCAGCGAACGAGGACCTTCACCGCCCAAGGCAGACGCCAAGTTCTACCTCGCCGCCGTCGAGGCCGACATCGCGCGTGCCCGCTGGCGGGACCCGGCCAGCGGCCGTATGACGTTTGCCGACGCCGCCGAGCGATGGTTGCGGAGCAACCCGCGGAAGAAGGCGACGACGTACGCCCGTGATGCCACTGTCGTGCGCGTCCACCTCGCACCCGCACTGGGACCACTACCGCTGACCCGGATCACGCCGTCCAGGACGTGGTCGAACAGATGGTGGAGCGACTGCTCGCACCCAAGACGGTCCGCACGAACTACGGGTGCTGCGCGCCATCCTGTCGTGGGCCGTCGATACGGACACGCTCGAGCGTTCCCCGTGCCGGGGAATCCACCTGCCACCGTCCACGAGAACCGACAAGCGAATGGCTTCGGCCGCCGACGTCGAGCGTCTCGCCGACGCCCTGCCCCTCGACTACCGCGTGGCCGTCTTCCTCGGCGCCCTCGGTTTGCGCCAAGCAGAGGTCTTCGGGCTGCGGGTGGGCGCGGTGGACTTCCTGCGGCGCAAGCTCACTGTACGGGCCACGGTCAACGAGGTCGAGGGGCGCATGGTCGAGGGCCGCATCCGCCCGCACGGTCTCGGTCCCCGAGCGCGTGCTCGACGAGCTCGCCGCCCACCTGGCCCGTACCGGTCGCACCGACCCCGTAGACCTGGTGCTGCAGGCCCCCGGTGGTGGCCCGGTGCGTGCGACCAATTTTCGCCTGCGCGTCTACGGCCCGGCGGCTGCGCCGCGTCGGCCTCGAGGGCCTCACTTTCCAACGGCTCCGCCACTCCGCCGGCCATATGATGCGCGAGCGCGGCGTGCCCCTGGAGGTCATCCAGCGCCGGCTCGGCACGCCTCCATCCGCACCACCGCCGACATCTACGGCTCACTCCCCGAGCGCGTCGACCGCAACGTCGCCGACCGGCTCGACGAGCTGTTCCGAACGGAGTGTGGTGCAGATGTGGTGCAGCCTCGACACGAAGAAGGGGCGCCGTAACCCGGCACCCCTCGTGACTAGCACTTTTGCTG
Organism: Actinomycetota bacterium; assembly: GCA_030773495.1. Taxonomy (GTDB): domain Bacteria; phylum Actinomycetota; class Acidimicrobiia; order Acidimicrobiales; genus JALYMX01. The sequence goes on from JALYMX010000009.1 coordinate 1,836, forward strand.
GTGGAGGTGACAAGCTTTGAACGGGCGCTCTCTTCGTTCGCTGCCGTGCATGCCTCCTGGCCACAGGCTTGTGCCTAGGCACTGCCACCCCCCCCCCTGCCAAGTGGCAGGGGGGTCATGTTCCGATAAACCTCCGATAAATCGGTCTGCTTCAGCCTACCACCGCAACACGGCACATCACGGCGATGCGGACCAGGGCTCGCCGAAGAGCTGACGTGTCCGAACGCGACGCCCGCCTGTGGCGCCGGTTACCGGGAGCGCAGCTCGGAGCCGGCTAGCGGTCGGTCCTGGCGAACCGCGCCTCCGGCAGGACGCTGACAACAGCCGGGCCATCAGCGCCTTCCACCGCCAGATCGGCCGGCTCTGGCTACAGGCGCTGCGGCGCCGCAGCCAGCGCCGCCGTCTCACCTGGAAGCGGATGGAGCGCCTCTCCGCTCGGTGGCTTCCCCCGGCCCGCATCTGCATCCCTATCCCGAGGTGCGCTTCGACGTTCGCACCCGAGGCAGGAGCCCAGTGCGGTAGTCCCGCACGCTGGGATCTGTGCGGGGGGCCGCCCGAAAGGGCGGTCCCTACCGCCATCCGAATCCTGGAGATCGCCCCCTCCACCTACTGGTCGGCCAAGACCCGCCCGTCGGGGACAGCTTCGACAACGCCCTGGCCGAATCGGCCATCGGCCTCTTCAAGACCGAACTGCACCGCAACCCGGCCGCCCTTGCCGCCAACGGCGGGCCCTGGCAGGGCCTCGATGACCTCGAGATCGCCACCTGTGCCTGGGTGTCGTGGTTCAACGAGCGACGCCTCCACGGCGAACTCCACGACGCCACCCCTGCCGAGGTCGAAGCGGCCTACTACCGCGACCATCCTCTGGCCCCGGCCGCGTGAGACACGCATCCGCCTCGGCGGTCCAGCTCGAAAACCGGACACCAGTAGGACGCTCAGAGGCCCTCAGAGCGACGCCATCGCCGTCGGTGGCACTATGCACCCGGCGAATCCGCGGCCGGAGCCCCGTCCGCGGAGATCCAACCGAACGAGCCTCCACTAAACCCAGGCCGATTCAGTTCGACATGGCTCCATCCTCTCTTGGAAATCCAAGCGGAGGAGCCTCCAGAAAATCCAGGCCGCTTCACATCGCCATCCCTTCTCTCGGTTCAGGTCAAGGGGTGGCACGCGCCGCCACTGCCTGCGGCGCTGGTGTGATCGCCCTGCGCCAACCGGGCGATCCGCCACACCCAGCAGAAGTCGAGTGCCGGATGCGTTGCCCTAGGCTCAGGCCGACGGATCGTTCTCAGGACAGCCGACGACGTCAGCCGATTCTCGTGTCAGGCCAGAACCCAGACGCCGCCAGACCGTACAAGGGAACGATCAACCATCGGTGGATCCCTCGGTCGAGCGGCACACGTTCATACTCCCTGCCGATTCGGTCGCGGGTGTGGAGCCCGGGCTGCTGGGAGCACAGACTCGCCTCGATTCCCGAGCTCATTCGTGGCGGTTGAGCCGGATGTCGACCTCGCGCTCGACGAACTCCCACTCCCTGGTCTGCCGTAGCCGGGCGACGAGTTCCTCAAACGCGGGCGCGTGCTGAGGGGCGTACTCGAACCAGGTGAGGAAGTCGAAGGGCTCGCCCAGGTCCCGGCCGTGATAGAGCCGGCG
>JALYMX010000010.1 GCA_030773495.1 Actinomycetota bacterium
CCTCGAGGCCTGGCTCGACGACAGCGCCGCCGACGTGCGCCGCCGCGCCGCCCGACTCGACGAGGCGAGCCCTCGCCGAAGCTGGCTGAGCGACGTCTACCCGCCGGGCGTCGCCGGCGGCGGGTGCGGCTCGGTACTCGTCCCCATCGCCGCCCGCCGGGCCGACGGCCGGGGAGGCGACGAGGCGCTCGGCGAGCCGCTGTTCGCCTCGGCGCCGCTGCAGTGCGTCACCACGCGCTCGACCTCCGACGACGGCGCCACGCACATGGTCGCTGTCCCGGGTGGGCTCGTCCTGGCGAAGCGCCCGAAGAACCCCGGCGGGGGGGCCGGCGCCGGCGGCAGTGGGGGTGGCGCCGGCCAACCGTCCAAGCGAGGGCGGCTCAAAAAGGCGATGCTGCCGATGCGAGGGAAGTTCCGGTTCATCCCTGACAAGGAGTGGGACCCTCGAAGCCCGATCAGATGGGACAACGTGAAGAAGGGCTACGTGGACAAAGAGAAGAACGTGTGGACGAAGGGCCCGTCCCGCACCCCCGGGCAGCCGTTCGAGTGGGACGTGCAACTCGACGAGGGTTCCAACTGGAGGAAGTTCTCCAAGGACGGCAAGCACCTGAACGTGACGCTGGACGGGAGGATCAGCCACTGATGGAGCAGCCGAGGCCACGCTTCCAGGAGCGCGAGATCGTCCGTCTCGTTGACTCTGCGAAGACTGCGCAGCATGCCATCGTCGGGTTCACCGGCACGGTGGCCGCCGTTCACGAGAGCTACGACGGCGGCTGGTGCTACACCGTGAACATTCCGCGTCGTCGCCGGCAGAACTTCTCGATGGAGGAGGACGAGCTGGAGAGCACCGGCACCATGGCGCCGCCGGCGCCCGAGCGGCCCAAAAGGTCCCTCCGGTTGCGGGTCGACCCCGAAACCGGCGGGGGGACGGCGCTCGACGAGAGCGGCCAGGAGATCGAGGTCGACGACGAGGACGATGAGCTCCACGGGGTGCCCCTGTTCACCTGGACCGAGATCGTCGACCCCGACGCCGACGAGTTGGACGACTGGGTGGCAGCGGTGGTGATCGGAAAGGCCCGCCGCCGTGACGGCGGTTGGCGCTACGTGGTGCTCCGCCTCGACGACCGGGTGGTGTGTGCGTGCGACGGCGAGGAGCTCGACCCGACGGTGCGGTGCGACGAGGGTGAGTTCCTCGACCGCGAGCGCCCGGCCGGGCTGGAGGAGCTCGAGCGCGAAGAGCGGCTCGACTTCGTCGCCGCCTGGAAGGCGCCCCGGCCGGCGTTCGGCTACGACGAAGGGGTGCGCGTCCTCGACCGCCCGCACACCGCACCCGTCGCCGGGCGGACCGGCTCGGTGCGCCACCACCTCCTCGGCGATGACCTGCGCTGGCGCTACTTCGTGTTGTTCGACGACGTGGCCGCCGAGGTCCAATCCGCCACTGTCGCCGAGGAGGACCTGGAGTCGACCGGGGTTCGCGGCGAGGGGTACAACCCGCCGCCCGACTGGCTCCACTGACCGGACGCCGCGCCCCTCCTGATATCCGCCGACGCGCAGCGCGAGCGACGGCCTGCCCGCTTGGCCCACCGCCAGCACGGGCTCCCTCACCGTCGCGCAGGTCGCAGCGGCCGGCCAGTCGACGGACCAACGCACGCGCCGGGGCTCCTCACCGTCGCGCAGGTCGCAGCGGCCGGCCTGTCGGCGGACAACGCAAGCGGCGGGTTCGATCCGGGCAGTGGCTGGCTGTCGCGCCGGGCGTCGTCGCCGTGGCAGGTACGGCGGGCACATGGCGGCAGCGCACCCTCGCCGCCGTGCTCGCCGCCGGTCCCGGCGCCGCGGCATCGCACACCACCGCCGCCGCCTTGTTCGGCCTGTCGTGCTGTCAATTCCGCGGCGTGGAGATCACCGTGGTGCGAGGCCAATCGCACCGCAGCCGGCTGGCCACGGTCCACGAGACGCTCGTCCTTCCTCGTCACGACGTCACCGCCATCGACGGCATCCCGGTCACGGACCCGGCCCGCACGCTGGTCGACCTGGCCGGATCGGGCTCCCGGTCGGTGCTCGAGGAGGCGGTCGACGACGTCCTGTTCCGGCGCCTCACCACCCTGGCGCACCTCGAGGAGCGGCCTGGCGCGCTGGCGGGAAGCGGCCACCGCGGCACCGCGCTGCTGCGCGCCGTGCTAGCCACCTGGAGCGACGGCGCCAGTACGTCGTCCGTGAGGGTGCTGGTCGGGCCGTCGCCCCGCGTCGACCTCGCCTACCCCGTGGAGCGGATCGCCGTGGAGCTCAACGGCTTTCGCTGGCACGGCACGCCGCGAGCGCATGCGCGCGACGAGCTTCGCCGGCGCCGGCTGGCGGCGTTCGGGTGGATCGTCGTTCCGGCGACACCCGTCGACCTCGCCGGTGACGGTGCCCGGTTGGCTGCCGACGTCGCCGCCGCCCGAGCGCCCGTTCATGCGGCCGGAACGGGCGCATAGCGCACCTTCTCGCCGCATGAGCAGCGTCGGACGAAGGAGCCGGCCTCACGAGGCAGGCGTGGTCACCGGGGCGTCGTCTCCGTTCACGAAGAAGCGCAAGGGCGGAGGCGCACGGACTACTCCGTAGCCTTCTGACCAATGGTCGCCCTGTTCGCCCTGGCGTCGTTCGTGGGTGCCGGCCTCCTGTTCCTCGTGCAGCTGATGGTGGCCAAGACGGTGCTCCCGCTGTACGGAGGCTCGCCGGCTGTCTGGAACACCGCCGTCCAGTTCTTCCAGGCGGTGCTCCTCGGTGGCTACGGCTATGCACACGTGACGACGCGCCGCCTCGGCCTGCGCCGGCAGCCCTGGGTCCACCTCGCGGCACTGCCGGTGCCTCTCGCCGTCCTCCCGATCAAGCTCCCAGCTTGGGCCACGCCGAGGGACGGAACCGAGCCGGCCCTGTGGCTGCTCGGCGTCCTGATCGTCGCCGTAGGGCTCCCCTTCCTCCTCGTGAGCACGACGGGGCCCCTTCTGCAGCGCTGGTTCGCAGCGACCGACCACCCGCGCGCCTCGGACCCGTACTTCCTGTACGCGGCGGGGAACACGGGGAGCCTGCTGGCGCTTCTCGCCTACCCCCTCGCCGTCGAGCCCGCCCTGACACTCCGCCAGCAGGCGACGTTGTGGTCGCTCGGCTACCTCGTCTTCGCCGCTTTGATCGTGGCCTGCGCCCTGGCGCTGCGCCGGCGTGGCGCCCCAAACGAGGCCGCCGTTGCGTCGAGCAACGAGAGCGACGACGTCGGCGCAAGGCCGGTGACCGGGCGGCGGCGGGCCTACTGGATGGCCCTCGCCTTCCTTCCCTCCAGCCTCATGCTCGGCGTCACGACGTACATCTCGACCGATATCGCCGCGGTGCCGTTGCTGTGGGTGCTGCCCCTCTCGCTCTACCTGCTCACCTTCATCGTGGCGTTCGGGCGGGCGCGGCCTCTGTCTCGGACGGCGGGAACGAGCATGCTGGGTGGGCTCGTCGTCGTCCTCGCCCTGACCATGACTGGCCTCGTCAAGCTCCCCACCGCGGCGACCCTGGCCCTGCACCTCCTGGTCTTCGTCATCGTGGCGCTCGTCGCCCACACCCGCCTGGCCCAGGACCGGCCAGGCCCCGCGCGCCTGACCGAGTTCTACCTGCTGATCTCCGTCGGAGGGGTGCTCGGGGGGATGTTCAACGGGCTCGTCGCACCCGTGGTCTTCACCCGGCTCGTCGAGTACCCCCTCGTCATCGCCGGCGCTCTGCTGCTCGCCGTTCGTCGAGGCACCCCTGGCTTCCTCTTCCGCCGCTACGGACGGCTTGGTTCGGTGGCGGAGGCCGTCCTCCCTGCCGGCGTCCTGGTGATCGTGCTCATGACAGTGCGTGCACCGGCGCTCGAGCGACCACTCGCCGTCACCCTCGCCTGCGTGGTGGCAGCCGCCGTCATCGGCTGGCTCGCGGCGCGCCGCCCGACCCCGGTCGCCGTCGCCGTCATCGGCATCCTCGCACTGGCCACCCTGCGCCCCGAGACAAGTGTGCTCACCGACCGCACCTTCTTCGGGTTGTACCGCGTCTTCGACGACGGAGACCGGCGCGTGCTCGTCCACGGAGTCACCGTGCACGGATCGCAGGAGCTGAGCGAGAGGCGTCGGCGGGAACCGCAGACCTACTACGCGCGCCAGGGCCCGGCAGGGCGCGTCTTCGCCGCATACGGCGACCAGCCGGTTGCCGACCGTGTCGCCATCGTCGGCCTCGGCACGGGCGCGCTGGCCGCCTACGGCCGACCCGGCCAGAGCATGACGATCTACGAGATCGACCAGGCGATCGTCGACATCGCCCGGGACCCGGGCTACTTCACCTACCTCTCGGACACCGCGTCGGAGGTCGACGTCGTGGTCGGAGACGGCCGGCTCGGTCTCGCCGCGACCCGAGACGCGGCGTTCGGCCTCATGGTGTTCGACGCCTTCAGCTCCGACGCCATTCCCGTCCACCTCATGACGAACGGGACTGTCGAGCTCTACCGCAGGAAGCTCGAACCAGGCGGGCTGCTCCTGTTCCACATCAGCAACCGCCACCTCGAGCTCGAGCCCGTGCTGGCCGGCATCGCACGCCGCCAAGGCCTCGCCGGCATGGTGTCCACCGACGCCACCGGCGACCCGGCGACGGGGCGAACGCCATCGAAGTGGGTGGTCCTCGCCGCCGACCCGGAGATGCTCGACCCGCTCCGCGAGCAGGGCGGTTGGGAGCCCGTCGGAAGAGGCGACGCCGTCATGTGGACCGACGACTTCTCCGACGTGGTCAGCGTCCTCGCGTGGAGGTGACCCCCGCCCGGGCGTCGCCGTGCAGCTTCTCGTGCACGGCCTCGGCGACACGGTCCGGCAGCCACGGCAGCGCCCGCAGGGACTCGAGCGATGCCGACTTCACGCCGCCCACCCCGCCCAGCTCGGCCAGCAATCGCTTGCGGCGGGTCGGCCCCAACCCGGGGATGTCGTCGAGCGCGCTCTTGGTCATGCGCTTGCCCCGTAGCTGGCGGTGATACGACACCGCGAAGCGGTGGGCCTCGTCGCGCACCCGCTGCAGCAGGTACAGGGCCTCGGACTGGCGGGGTATGCGCACGGGGTCGGCCCGCCCGGGGAGGAACACCTCCTCGAACTGCTTGGCCAGCGCGGCCACGGGGATCTCCTCCTCCAGGCCCAGCTCCTCCACCACCCGCAGCGCCACCGCCAGCTGGCCCTTGCCGCCGTCGACGAGCAGCAGCTGGGGTGGGTAGGCGAAGCGCCGCTTGCGGTCCTCCACCGGGCGGTCCCGCTCGGCCAGCAGAGCGGTGAGCCGGCGGGTCAGCACCTCCTCCATGGCCGCGTAGTCGTCGTTGCCCTCGACGGTGCGCACCTTGAACCGCCGGTACTCGGCCTTCCTGGGCAGGGCGTCCTCGAGCACGACCATAGAGCCCACGTAGTCGGTGCCCTGGATGTGGCTCATGTCGAAGCACTCGATGCGCAGCGGGGCCTCGGGCAGGTCGAGGGCGTCCTGGAGGGCGTTGAGGGCCCGGGCCCGGCTGTTGTGGTCGGCCGAGCGCCGGAGCCGGTGGCGGGTGAACTCCTCGCCGGCGTTGCGGGTCACCGTCTCGTGCAGGGCCCGCTTGTCCCCCCGCTGGGGCACGCGCACGCCGACTCGGGAGCCCCGCAGGCCGCTCAGCCACTCCTCCACCACGTCGAGGTCGGCGGGCAGGTCGGGGACCAGCACCTCCTTGGGCACGCCGAGCGCCGGCTCGGCGTAGAGCTGCTGGAGCACCGAGGCCACCAGCTGGGAGCGGGTGAGGTCCTCCACCTTGTCCACCACGAAGCCCTTGCGGCCCACCACCCGGCCCCGGCGCACGTAGAAGACCTGGACGGCGGCCTCCAGCTCGTCCTCGGCCAGGCCGATGACGTCGAGGTCCTCGGCCCGCTCGGTGACCATCTGCTGGCGCTCGATGGCCTTGCGCACCGACGCCAGCCGGTCCCGGAGGCGGGCGGCCCGCTCGAAGTCCAGCTCCCCCGCCGCCGAGCGCATCTCGGCCTCCAGGCGGCGCACCACCGGCTGGGTGTCGCCGTCGAGGAACCCGAGCAGCTCCTCGACCAGGTGGTCGTACTCCTCCCGGCCCACCTCCTTCACGCATGGGCCGGAGCACTTCTCGATGTGGAACAGCAGGCACGGCCGCCCCAGCCGCTCGTGGTTGGCGAACTTGTTGTCCGAGCACGTGCGGATGGGAAACGTGCGCAGCAGGAGGTCGAGGGTCTCCCGGATGGCGTAGGCGTGGCCGTAGGGGCCGAAGTACCGCACCCCCTTGCGCTTCTGGCCCCGCATCACCATGGCCCGGGGCCACTCGTCGTCCAGGGTGACGGCCAGGAACGGGTAGCTCTTGTCGTCTCGGAGCCTGATGTTGAACCGCGGCCGGTGCTGCTTGATCAGGCTGTACTCGAGCATGAGGGCTTCCACGTCGTTGTTGACCTGGATCCACTCGACGCTCTCGGCCGAGGCCACCATCTGGGCGGTCCGGGGCGGCAGCGAGGCGGGGCTGACGAAGTAGTTGGACAGGCGCTGGCGCAGCGAGTGGGCCTTGCCCACGTAGATGACGCGCCCGTCCCCGTCCCGGAACTGGTAGGAGCCGGGGGCGTCGGGGATGGAGCCGGCGGGCGGGCGCTGCACCACCCTCCCACTCTGCCCCGAGCCGGCGCCGACCGTGCGATGCATACATCTGCCGGAACTAGTATGTACGCATGAAGCGGCGCACGACGATCGAGATCGACGAAGAGCTTCTCGCCCGGGCGAAACGGGCCCTCGGTGCTCGAACCACGCGTGCCACCGTGGAGGAGGCCCTGCGCCGGGCCGCCGGCCAGGAGGAGGGCGAACACGCTCGTCGAGCCGATCGACAGCGGGCCTACCTCGAGGGCCTCGGGACCCGGGCCGACCTCGAGGTGTTGGGCTCGGAGTCCATGTGGCGGTAGCCGGATGGATCCTCGACAAGAGCGCGGCGGCGCGCGTCGGGGACCGCCGGGTCGGCCCCGAGCTCGCCAGCCTGGCGGGCTCACTGTGCATCTGCCCCGTCGGCGAGCTCGAGCAGCTGTACTCCGCCCGCTCGGCGGCCGACTACGACGCCCTCGCGTCGGAACTCCGCCAGAGCTTCCAGGTGGTCGCCAGCCCTGCCGACATCCTCCTGCGCGCCCTCTCGCTCCAGCGCGATCTCGCCCATCACCACGGGATGTGGCATCGCACGCCGATCCCCGACCTGCTCATCGCCGAGACCGCCCTGTACCACGACCTCGGCGTGGTCCACGTGGACGGCGACTACGACCGGATCGCCGAGGTACGGCCCCTCGTCGCCCGCCGCCTCGCGTAAAAGCCTCCCGCAGCTACACTCCGGGACAACGCCGGCCTGGTACCCGGCGACATATCCGGCTCCGAGGCCGACAACCCCGCGGATGGGCGACCAGGCTGTCCCCGCCGGCCGTCAATCGGAGCCCTCCCAGAGGGGGACCACAACTGATGCTGCGGCTGCAGGCACCGCTTCCCGACCGCTACACCACGGCCGCGCCCGACGAG
>JALYMX010000011.1 GCA_030773495.1 Actinomycetota bacterium
GGGACGCGCAGCGGGCGGGAGGCGGCCGGCGCCGGTCGCAGGCCGGCCACGGCCATCACGGCGCTGGCGCCGACGAGGCCTCCGAGGAGCAGGGCGGCGATCACCGGTGCAGGGCGGGCAGCTCGTAGCCGTGGGCCACCAGCCGCTCCCTGGTGGTGGCCCGCAGGGGATCGCCAGGCACCGCCCGCCCGTCGGGGCCGGGCCGGTAGACCTCGTTCGAGTCGACCCGGCCCCGGTCGAAGCCGAGGATCTCGCGCACCGACGCCACGTGGCCGCCCACGCCGCGCTGGTTGGGTGCGAGGTGGACGATGAGGTCGACCGACTTGCCCACCAGCTCGTAGGCGACGTCGCTCTCCAGGCGGTTGGGGCTCATCCTGGCCAGCAGGGCCAGCTTGTCGATGGCGTCGGCCGAGGAGTTGGCGTGCACCGTCGCCATGGTCGGGTGCCCCGAGTTGGCCAGCTTGAGCATGGTCTCGACCTCGGTGTCGATGACCTCGCCGACGATGAGGCGCCGGGCCCGCATGAGCATCGTCCACGAGGCCAGCTCGGCCATGGCCACCTCGCCCTTGCCCTCGATGTTCGGCTCCCGGGCCTCCATGGCCATCACCAGGGGGTGGCGGTCGGGGTCGAGGTCCAACTCGAAGCTCGACTCCACGGTGGCGATGGCCACATCGGGGGGGATGGCGGCGGCCAGTGCCTTCACCAGGGTGGTCTTCCCGGTCCCGCCACCGCCGGAGGCGATGATGGTGAGCCCGGCCCGCACCGCGGCGGTGAGCAGGTCGGCCACGCCCAGGTCCATCATCCCGACCTGCACCAGGTCCTCGGCCACCCAGTCGGGATGGCGGTGGGCGGCCAGCACGACGATGGGCACCGGGCTGACCCAGTTGACGGCGTGGAGGCGGGTGCCGTCGGGGAGCCGGGTGTGCAGGCGGGGGTTCACCCGGTCGAAGGACCGCTCGCTGGTGCGCAGCCCGGCTCGGCGGATGAGGGCCTCCAGCTCCTCGTTGGTCTCCGCCACCGCCGGGCCGGGCACGATGGTGCCGTTGGTCAACTCGAGGAACACCCGGTCGCAGCCCATGACCCACGCCGTGGACACCGACGGGTCGGCCACCAGGTCGAGCAGGGGGTTGGCGTCGCCGAACAGCTGGGCGAGCACGGCGTCGCGCACCTGGTACTCCTCGGCCTCGTCGAGCGACGCCAGCCCCTCGGCCGCCCGGCGGGCGCCGTGGCGCTGGAGGGCCTCGGCGACGAGCGTGGCCGCCCGGACCCGCTCGACGTCGTGGCTGCGCAGGGCGTCCCGCCGGCGCAGGGCGGCCAGGGCGTCCTCGACCTCCTCGAGGACCTGGCGCACGAGCGGCTCGGGTGCGCTCATCCGACGCTGGCCACGCTGACCCGGCCGTCGCCGGCCGCCACCGCCACCTCCGCCACCGACGCCTGGGCGACGAGGACGCTGAGCACCCGGTCGCCCTCCAGGGCGCCGTCGCCGACGGCCACCACGGTGCCCTCGTGCGTCGTGGGCGGCTCGCCGCGCCCGACGGCGGCCAGGACGAGGATGACCCGCTGGCCCTTGGCGATGCCGAGGGGGAACCGCCCGGGCTTGAGCGACAGGCCCACGGTCGCCTTCCCGGGGTCGAGCACCGGCCCGGGCGCCACCGCCTCCTCGGTGAGCAGCGTGCCCGGCACCAGGCCGACGGCCGCCCGGCGCCCCACGATGCGGTCGCGCTCGGCGGCGGGCACCGGGCGCAGGGCGTCCGAGGCGCTCACCTCGGCCACGGCCAGGTCGGCGGCGCTGATGCGGTCACCCACCGCCACCGGGCGGGCGACGGCCAGCACGTCGCTGCGCTCGTTGGTGGCCGAGAGGAGCCCGGCGAACACCACGGCGCCCAGGACGGCGACGACCACCGCCACCGCGGTGAGCGGCAGGCGCCGGCGGGGCCGGGTGGGGTGTGGGCTGGGGTTGGTGGTGGTGCCGGTTGGGGTGCGCGGGCTGGGAGCTGTCTCTTATTCACTTCTCGGTGCGCTAG
>JALYMX010000012.1 GCA_030773495.1 Actinomycetota bacterium
CGCGGACACGAGTCCTCGGAGCGACTGAGGGGGCGCCTCTCTCGAGCACCGACGGTGGCACGCGGGCTTCCACCCGTCTTCATGCTGCGTGTCGCCGTCATGCTCATCCAGCGCGGCGGTCAACAGCAAGCCGCAGGGCGGCTGCCACTCGGTGCTCGCAGTGCGTGTCTGGTCCGGGGCAGGTGACTCGGCCGAACAGGTTGAGTTGACCGCAAAGCGGGCACTTCAGTATACGGTCGATCTCCCAGCCCTGGAACAGCTCAGGGGGCAGGTCCGGTGGCCAGTTACAAGGCGTCTCGGGAGCTGGGAACTCCCGGACGTCGAACAGGCGCTCCGCAATCGCCACGAGGCCGGAGGGTACAACCCCCAGGAACAAAGCCCACTTGGGGGACGTCCGGGACGATCGCCGCTGCTCCGCTATCGCCCCCTCTGCTCCGGCGTCGGGACAACGCGCCGGCCCCACGACCCGAGCCGACGCCACCAGCCGGTATCAGGCTGAGCCGGCGGACCGGGGCAGGCCGCGACCGTTAGACGGGGGCGCGGGTACGGGGACGCCGCCCACGTCGCCGGACACGCGCGGTAGTCGGCACCGACGGAGAACGACACATCGTGTTCGCCACCTAGCTATCGCCGAGCGCGATCATGCATAGGTGCACAAGCGGCCCCGCTGGTATCTCGAGATGACCGCTCTCGAGCAGCTGAGACCGGCCCGGCCGGTCAACAGCCGCTTGGAGCTTCGGCGGTGCGACGATCTATCTCTGTTCCGTGCGATCCATTGGCGGGTCGCGACACCGCATGGCTGGTCGAGCCTCAGGTGGTCAGACGAGCGTTGGGCTGAGGAGTTTGAGAGACCTTGCGTGCAGCGCTGGATCGCTCAGGTTGGTGACGAGGCAGTGGGTATCGGAGCCGTCGACATGCCGCGCAGCGGTGACTTCGAGATTACGGACTTCGGTCTCGTCCCTGAGAACATCGGGCGCGGGCTTGGCGGACAGCTCTTGTCGGTCGTGATGGAGATGCTGTGGGGAGCCGGCGCTCGACGGATTTGGCTCCACACGCAGTACTCCGACCACGAGCACGCCCTTCAAAATTACCTCTCGCGTGGGTTCAATATCTTCCAGACTGAGGAAGCACCACCTCGACCATGACTATCCGTGCGTCTACACCCCTTCGCTAGCAACCGATTGGCGGATCTCTTGCTCTCGAGGCAGACGTCGCTGCTCCTCTCGTCGTGAGCATGAGCGCGAGGTGTCCCGCCGAGCCGGCGGTCGGGGACAGGCGCGGCCCGGGATTCGGGGGCGCTGAACTGGGACACCCGCCCTGCCGGCGACGGAGCGCGGGAACATCGCAGGCGGCTACAAGTAGAAGGGCGTGCCAGGCGGGTGGTGGAGACGGGCTCGAGCAGTTGGTCCCTCCTCATCTCGCCGTGTGGGCCGATCTGGCGGCCCGTTTCGTCGGTGCCGCAGACCGCGACGACGTGGTTCGGGAGGCGTTGACCCGCACGTGGCGGGAGGCGCGCCACACCCAGGTGGAGGTGGTGAACGAGCCGGACGTCGTCCTTGGCCGCCAGCGCGGCCTCGACGGCGGCTGCGTCAAGGCCCCCGCGGCGTTCCTTGGAGGAGCACGTGGGTCGTGTCACGCAGGAGCGCCCACGCGGACGGCAGCACCAGCACCCCGATGAGGACCGAGACCGTGGAATCCGCCCAGGCGGCGCCCCAGACCAGGACCGCGAGCCCCGCCGCCGCCGCGCCGAACGAGGTGGCGTCGTCGGCCGCCAAGCTGGCTCGTCGGGACCTGGCGCGGGCCGAGGACGGTCAACGCGAGCCAGTAGGCAGCCGCCACCACCGCGACGAGGCCGACGACGTTGGGATGGAGGTGGAACTCGAGCGGTGCTCTTCCGGCGTCGCCGACGTGGGCCAGGGTTCTCAGGGCCGCCGCCCAAGAGAGACGGTGGTCGCCTCAGCGCAGCAGGCGTCCTGACAACCAGCGGGTGTCGCCTCCTCCCGTCCCTCCCCCCCGTCGGAAACGGGGGCAGCGTGGCTGGCGAACGGGCGGCGTCGCCCGGCACGAACGCCGTTGGCAATGACGACGACCTCGGCCAGCTCGTGGGTGGCGACGACGGTGGCGAGACCGAGCGCTCCCGAGGCGGCGAGGGGAATGAGCACCCCGATGATGAGGCCGGACAGCACGAGGTTCTGGCGCATGATGCGACCGGCGCGGCGGGCGTGGGCCAAGACCTCGGGGAGGTGGGTGAGGTGTTCGCCCATGAGAGCCACGTCGGCGGCTTCGATGGCCACGTCGCTGCCCATGGCCCCCATGGCGAGGCCGACATCCGCGGTGGCGAGGGCGGGGGCATCGTTGATGCCGTCACCGACCATGGCGGTGGCGCCGCGGGCGCGGAGCTGGTCGACGGCGCGCACCTTGTCCTCGGGGAGGAGCTCGGCGTGGGTCTCGTCGACGTCGGCGGCGGATCCGAGCGCGTGAGCCGTGCGGCGGTTGTCCCCGGTGAGCATGGCGATGCGCTCGATGCCGAGGCGGCGGAGGTCGGCGACGACGGCGAGCGCTTCGGGGCGCAGCTCGTCGCGCACGGCGATGGCGCCGAGCAGGCGGTCGTCGAGCTCGACCACGACGACCGTGCTGCCGTCGCGTTCGAGCGCTTCGACGGTGCGGCCCAGGTCGCGGGGGTCGACGAAGCCGGGCTTGCCGAGCCGGGCCGGTGCGCCGTCGAGGAAGCCGGTGAGGCCACGTCCGGTGACGGCCTGCACGTCGGACGCCTCGCTGGCTCCGGGTGCCGCGGCGAGGATGGCCGCGGCCAGCGGGTGCTCGCTGCGGGCCTCGAGCGCAGCGGCGACCCGCAGCACCTGGTCACGAGTGGCACCGCTGGCGGTGACGACCTCGACGACCTGGGGCCGATTGCGGGTGAGCGTCCCGGTCTTGTCCAACGCGACGACCCGGACACCGGCGAGGGCTTCGAGGGCGGCGCCGCCCTTGACCAGCGCCCCCATCCGTGCGGACGCCCCGACGGCGGCGACGACCGTCACCGGCACCGAGATGGCGAACGCGCACGGCGCGGCGGCCACGAGCACGACCAGGGCGCGACCGAGCCACAGCTCCGGATCCCCGAAGACCGAGCCGAGGATGGCGATGGCGGCGGCGGCGACCATGACCCCGGACACGAGCGGACGGGCGATCCGGTCCGCCAGTCGCTGGCCTGCCCCCTTGCGCTCCTGGGCCTCCTCGACGATGTGGACGATGCGCGCCAGCGAGCTGTCGGCGGTACGGGCGGTGACCTCCACCTCGAGGACGCCCCCGCCGTTGATCGACGCGGCGAACACCTCCCGGGCCGGTTCCACCTCGACCGGGACCGATTCGCCGGTGATGGCGGAAAGATCGAGGGTCGAGCGGCCGGCCCGCACGACGCCGTCGGTGGCGAGCCGGTCGCCCGGCCGGAGGATCATGACGTCACCGACGACGAGCTCGGCGGGATCAACGACCTGTTCCCGGCCGCCGCGGCGAACGGTAACCCGCTCGGGCACCAAAGCCAACAGCGCCCGCAAGCCGCGCCTGGTGCGGGCGAGGGCGTAGCCCTCGAGCGCCTCGGAGATCGAGAATAGGAACGCCAGCGACGCCGCCTCGCCGAGCTCGCCGAGCATCACGGCGCCGACGGCGGCGATGGTCATCAGCGTGCCGACGCCGAGACGGCCGCGCAGGAGCGCCCGGAGGGTCCCGGGCACGAACGTCGAGCCGCCGACGACCGAGGCGACGGCGAACAGCACGACGGCGGCCGGCTCGCCGTTCATGGCGCCGGCGATGAGCCCCCCTGCGAGGAACAGCCCCGCCACGGCAGCGGCCCGTACGTCCCGGATCTGCCAGAACCGCTCCGGCGTCTCCTCGCCGGCGGCACCGCCCGGTTCATCATGGGCGCAGCAGGCGTCACCCATCGGTGTCCCCCATCAGCGGGTTGCGGCAGAGCTCGACGGCGGTGCCGGTGGCGGCCAGCAACCGCTCGGCGGCCACGAGCAGGTTGGCGACCTCGGGTCCGGCGAGCCGGTAGAACACCTGGCGGCGGGGGCCGGGTCGGTCAACGACGAGCCCGCAACCCTTCAGACACGCAAGGTGCCCGGACACGTTCGACTGGGACGAACCGACCCGCTCGACGAGATCGCCTACCCGGCGTTCGCCATCGAGCAGCTCGAGCAGGATCGCCACGCGTGTCGAATCAGCGAACCCGTGGAACAGCCGTGCGGCGAGCACTGACGCCCGAACCTCTGTGATGACCATGGGCCAAAGTTATCGCTGGCGGCCGATGATCGGAACCCGCGAGTGCGGATCGGGGTGTCCCGATAACCCGGCACGGTAGGCGTTGGGCGCGTCCCAGGGTGCCGGTCGGGGACACGGCCCTATCAGCCGCCCGATATCGCGCCGGCCCGTCAGGGACTGGCCGCACCGAACGGCGCGTAGCGAACACTGAGAGGTCGCCGTTCTGGACGTCGTCGCATTGACGGCCCGTTCAAGTAGATCGCCCACTCGGCGCACGGCGTGGCCGGTCGTGGCGTTGTTCGCGGCTGCGAGGGCGCGTCGTCCTCTCTGTCTCAGACCGACAGGAAAAAGCGTGGGCACCGCCCTATCGCACCAGGGTACCGGTCGGTCACGTGGGTATCGATGCGGTCGACCGAGCGCTCTGCTGTTGCCTGTCGAGCAACGCCATGATCCGGTAGGCGTGGCCTTCCCGATAGG
>JALYMX010000013.1 GCA_030773495.1 Actinomycetota bacterium
ACCGGCGTTCTGCGATGGGAGGCCGGCGAGGCGCCCGTCGTCGACGTCCGCAAGCGTGGTGACGTGGTGTGGCACGCCCTCGACGGCCCGCTCCCCGCGGTGGGGACGGCGGTGAGCGGCCACATCGACTGGGACCGGCGCCATGCGCTGATGCGGACGCACACTGCCCTGCACGTGTTGTGCGGGGTGATCTGGAACACCTGGGGGAAGGCGGTGACCGGGGGAGACATGCAACCGCTCAGCGCCCGCATGGACTTCGAGTTCGACCCGCTGCCGGAGGGTTTCGCCGCAGAGGTCGAGGCGAGGGTGAACGCTGAGCTGCGCGCTGGTCGCCCCGTCGTCGTGTCGTTCCTGCCTCGCGGGGAGGCGCTCGGCGACGCCGATCTCATCCGCACGAAGGTGAACCTCATCCCGGAGAGCGTCACCGAGGTCCGCGTCGTCGACATCGTCGGACTGGACAAGCAGGCCGACGGAGGCACCCACGTGGCGAGCACGGACGAGGTGGGCCGCATCCGCGTGGTGAAGACGGAGTCGAAGGGCAAGGGCAACAAGCGGATCCGCATCGAGGTGTTGGATGCCTGAGACGGCCGCACCCGTACTCAGGCCTCCCCTTGGCGAACGCCAGCATCCCTGCTCCGGCGACCCGACCTGGCCTATCGTGACCAGCGAAGAATGTTGACCACGGCGGCGGCGATGAGCAGCTGCAACATGGTCTTGCGCCGGTGGTGAAGCGCACACTGCCGCGATGGCCGGCGGTGCCCCAAGCCATGTCGTAGCGAGCTCCAGCCCGTCGTAGCCTTGCCCCGCCGGGTGCTCTTCATCGACGGCTACGACGCCCGGCTGGAGTCTCGAGTCGACCTCAGCGCGGCTGGCCGGCTCCTTCCGCCACACGAGGAAATGAGACCGCCGCTTCGAGGGGTGACCGTGGAAGGTGAGCGATCAGGCGAAGACGTAGTGATGGAGAAGTTGGTCGGCAAGGGGCGACGGCGTGGATCGACGTGGTTTGGCAGGGCCGGCGACGTCGTCCAGCAGCCGCCCTTCTGGGCCGGTGTAGCCGCGGCCTTGGCCATGGCGGGACCGAGAGGCCGGCGGGCGGCGTTGCGCGGCAGCGTCTGCTACTCGGCAGCAGCGTTGACTCAAATCCTTGTCAAGCCCATGGTGGGTAGAAGCCGGCCTCCGGGTTCGGGGCGAGGGCGAATCGGACCGGTGACGTCATCCTTCCCGTCTGGGCACGCCGCCAGCGACTTGGCGTTCAATCTCGCTGTCGCCCAAGAGCTGCCTCTCCTCTTCATCCCATTGTCGGGTGCCACCATCGCCGCTCACTGGTCCCTGGTCCGAAGCCGCGGCCACTACGTGACGGACGTGTTGGCTGGTGGCGCGCTGGGCGTGGCGGTGGCAGCCGCCGCCTGGAAGCTGTGGCCGCCGGGAGGCACGGCGGGTGGAGACGATGAGATCTCGTTCGTTCCGGGCGAGCACGAAGGACGCTCCTCAGTGGCGCCATCGGGATAGAGCGGGCACCCACGGCGGAGCTCGCCGGGCGCCCGAGGTTGGAGAAGTCGGTCATCGTGTCCGGGTGACGGCCGCGGAGTCGTGACCGCGCACGCGGGCCACCCGCTCCGCCTCGGCCTCGATCTCGGCCCACACCGCCTCGGCCAGCGTTGCGAAGGGCGTCACAAGTCACCTCGTAGCGCCTGCCCTTCGCGACGCCGCGCCACGTCGCCACCGGGAGGGCCTCGCGCAGCACGACGCCGGGGCCGCCCAGGATCGGGAACGCAGCCTTGCGGTTGGCTGGATCGGGGAAGAGGACATCCCGGTCGCGGGCCTGGAGAAATGCGTCCTCGGCCGGGAGCAGGCGCACGCCGGTCGACGTCGGCGGGTCGTCCAGGGCCTGGAGGTCCTCCTCGAGCACGAACCCCTTCGTGTCGCCCCGTGCCGGCACCAGGGCGCCGGCGACCGCGGCCCATCGCTCCTTGGCGTCGGACTTGGCGATGCCCGCCCACTGGGCGAAGTCGCCCGACGTCGTCGGCGCGTAGCAGTGGAGGTAGCGTCGGAGCAGGTCGGTGCGGAGGACGTCGACGTCGCCCGTGGCGTCGGCGCCCAGCCACGCCTTGGCCGTGGCCAGCAGCACCGGCGCGGTGCTCGTGAGGACGAGCCGGCCCAGCAGCGGCGCGGCGCGAAAGACGCTCTCGCTCGGGTGGTGGACCTTGCACCCGGGGCACCACGGGGCCAGCTCCGCTGGCACCGACGCGGTGACCGCCCCGCTCACCTCGCCCTTCGGCCGCACCTCCGAGCCAATGACGGCGACCATCGCCCTCTCGATCTCGACGAGGGAGTGCTCGGGCTGGCCCCACAGGGCCTCGACGGTGCCGGCGGCGGGACGGGCACCGAGAGTGAAGACGGCGAAGTCCTCGGGCGGGAAGACGTGTGGTGCCCCTCGCATCGACCAGGTGAGGACAAGCTCCTTTCTCGCCACCGCCTCCTCCACCACCGGCGCGTCGATGTCGAGGCGGGCCGCCAGGGACACGTCGGCATTGCCGGGCGGCGTGTCCTGTACGCCGCAGGCGGCGGCGACGTCGAGCAGGTCCGTCGCCGGGCGGCGGCGGTCGAGCGACTGCGCCGCCGCCCTGAAGGCGAGCACCTGTCTCCTGCTTACCGGCCGATCCGCCAGGGCGTCCTCCTCGTTGGAGCGAGTCACCGCTGAACGTAGCGGTGGGGCGTGGCGCGAGCAGCACTTTGAGCGAGTGGCAGATGGGCACTCCTTCGCGCCGATCGGCGCGGTTGTCGAGCTCGCGCCGAACTCCGCAGTCGTCGGCGGGCTGAGCGGGGCGTCGAGATCTCCTAGGGGGCCTCCGCCCAGGATGACGCCGGCGTGACCGTTCGAGGGCGGCCGAGCGCGCGGCGGTAACGTCATCCGGTGCCCACCAACGTGTTGGTTCTCGGCGCTGGGTTCGGGGGTTTGGAGCTGTCGAGCAGGTGGTCCAGCGAGCTGGGCGACGCCGTCGACGTCACCCTGATCGACCAGAGCGACGCGTTCGTGTTCGGCTTCGCCAAGCTCGACGTCCTGCTCGGACGCCGCTCCGGACGAGGTGCGGATGCCCTACAGGAACATCGCGAAACCGGGGGTGACGTTTCGTCAAGAGACGATCACGTCGATCGACCCCGACGCTCGCACCGTCGTCACCGCCACCGGGTCGTACTCGGCTGACATCCTCGTGGTCGCCCTGGGCGCCGACCTGGACATCGGGGCCACGCCAGGGCTGGCGGAGGGCTTCGGTCACGAGTTCTACATCGGTAGCCGGCGCGAGGCGGGCTCGCTCGGTGGTCGCCGACTTCGCCGCGATGTCGTCGTCGGGATCCTCGAGCCGGCCTTCAAGTGTCCGCCGGCGCCGTTCGAGACAGCGTTCATGATGGTACGAGGTCCTGCGGGCACGTGGGTTGAGGGAGTCGTCGACGATCCGCGTCCTAAGCCCGCTCCCAGCGCCCATCCCCGTCTCGAAGGAGGCGTCCGCCGGTGTCATGGCCGGGTGCGAGGAGCACGGCGTAGAGTGCGTCGGCCAGACCACGGTGCACCGCCTGGACGAGCGTGTCGCCACCGCTGGTGACGGTCGCACCTTCGACTTCGACCTGTTCCTCGCTGTCCCCGTTCACCGCGCCCCGCGCGTGGTCGAGGAGGCGGGCATGGCCGAGGACGGCTGGGTCCCGGTCGATGCGCTGGGTGCGGGACGGCTCAGGCCCCTACGCCGACGCTGCGGCCTCCGTCCAGCACCGGCCCAGCACCGGCTCCAGGCGCAGCTCGCCCTCCGTCCGGGCGCTGTCTCGAGCACGCCCAGCGCCCGCAGCATGGCCACCACGGCGGCCGGGCGCTCGCAGCCCTCGACGAACACGGCCAGGTCCTCGCTCGACAGCGACGCCTCGGGGGAGGAGGCGAGGGATCTCCACCAGGGCCACCAGGGGGCCGTCGGCGCCCAGGCCGACGGCTCCCACGAGGGCGCCCACGCCCTCGGCGCTGGCCAGCCGGGTAGCCATCTCGGAGACGTCGTCGCTGTTGGCGCTGTCCTCGGCTTCATCCTCGGTCCGCGCATCCGGCGCTGAGCCGGGCTTCCGTAGGGGCTCAGCGACACCCGGTCCGGGTTCTCGCCAATTCCTTCAGGAGCGCGGCGCGGTCGCGCTGCGCTTCCGCCACTGCCGTGTCGTCGTTGGCGGTCTGCAGCGCGAACTCGCTGATTCGGGCCGCGGCCTCTACATCAGCAAAGCAAGTTTGCTGTCGCTGCTCGCGAAGGATCAGGACGCCGGTCACGGCCATCGCCACGAGGGCGATCACCGCGACGACGCTCGCCACGAACTGAACCTTCCGCATCAGGAACCTCTTCCGTCGGATCGCATCAACACGATCCTCACTTGCGCGGAACGAAGTAGCGGTGGGGCAGGCCGACGCCTATCCAGATGCCATCGCCGCTGTTGGCGAAGTACTCGCCCATCGACGTGAGCGTGCGGGCCGAACAGGTCACAAGGTTTCCGCATCCGAAGTAGCCACCTAGCCGGCCCATCACCTTCACGATGCTGGCGTAGACCGGATCGAACGGTCCGCTCAGCCACGCATGCGTGGCGTCCAGCAAGCTGTAGAGACGAGCACTCGGCGTGTTGCTGTGGTCATCAAGGCATTTGATCGCGTTGTCGGCGAGCACTCGGACCTTCGCACCCTTCTCCAAGGCACCTCGGAATCCCTTCAGCGCATCTTTGATGTGGCAGCGCTTCCGGTGCCGTAGCGACACGTCAGATGTTGCCGTCCAAATCGAGATCGTTGACCGGGTCCCCCGACACGTAGTCGTAGTCATTGGCTGATCCACCCTCAACAGGGTCAGTGGCTTTGCGACGAGCGGCTCTCCCGCATATAGACGTACTGGCTGACGGCGGCCACCAGCGCAACGAGCGGGAGCGTCAGCCATGTTGCCCATCCCGCGGCGGCCAATGACAGCATGCAACCGGAGAAGAGGAAAAGGCCCGTGTGAATGAAGAAGGCTTCAAAGCGGTCCTGAAAGCGGCGGACCAGGAGATGTACACACGGTACTAGAAAGAGGGCGATCGTGAGCAGCCCCTTGAGGTTCATCGGTTGCGACACACAAGCGCCGAGTCACGTCGTACGCCGTCGACGCGACTGTGACCGCGGTGGAGACCCTGGAGCCGACGCAAACCGCGGTGCCGGCCAATCCCACAGGCGCAGGAGCACCGAGTTTGCCCGACCCAGCAAGCCTTGATTGTTCGTCCGGCGGCTACGGCGCCGGGACGAGGGCGGCGATTTGGTTGGCGGTGCCCGCCACGATGAGTGACTGGATGGCGGGGCGCGGCTCACCAAGGGTTCCGTGGTGGTGGAGTTGGTGCGCCTCGGTGAAGCGATCTGGGCCGGCGCAGCCCCAGTCGTGGATTCAGCAGAGGGCGGCGCGCAGACGCCCGAAGGCGGCGTCGAGCTGATGGCGCCACGGCCAGGCGGCGTCGATGCGCAGATGAAGATCACGGCCCCTGCGAGCGAGGCGGGCGGCGACGTGGAGGAGCTGGTAGCGCAGCGTGGCCGGCTCGGCTCTGGCCAGGGCACCGGTGAGGCACACGCCGGCAGTCCAGGCCAGCAGGTCCTGGGCGACCAGGACCACGGCCAGCCACGCCTCGTTGCGCACGAAATCCTCGAAGGGGAAGTTGCGAAGCCCGCACGCCTTGGCTCCTCGGATGCGGTCCTCAACCCGGGCGTGGCGCCGCTGGCGGAGCTCCAACGGAGCGACCTCGCCGGCCGAGCCGGTGAGGAAGCACGTGTGGCGGAAGCCCTCGCCGATGTCGAACAGCGACAGCTGGGCGCCGGGATGGGGGCGTTCACGCCGACAGATCAGCCTGGCGCCTTCCGGCCACGTGCCGAGGTCGACGAGGTCGGTGAGCTCGATGACCCACGCGCCGGGCCGGCGCCCGCCGTCGGCCTCGACCGCGGGCACCCAGTCCTCCTCCTGGGCCAACAGCAGCGCGTCGCGTACCCGCCCGTCCACGTCGAAGCCGATGGAGTAGCCGACGTTGCGCTCCACCAAGGCGTCGACGAACCCGTGGGTGGCACCGGCGGAGTCGGCCCTGACGAGGATCGGGTGCATGACCTCGGCGGCGTCGTCGCCGCCGCGGTGGCCCGCCCGCCACGCAGCCGGGAGCTGAGCCAGCGCGGCGTCGAGCATCTTCACGTGGTCAGCAGCGGTGTTGGCCCCGGCGTTGCCCGGCCGCAGCATGGCGGCCAGCGCCTCGCCCGTCTCGTCGCACCACACGCCGAGGGGATGGAAGCCGAACCCCCGTTTGTAGGTAGGAGCGGCGTCCTGCTTGTCGGAGTGAGCATCGACGAGGGTGGCATCGAAGTCCAGCGTCACCGTCGCCGGTGCTCCGCCTGCGGCCCATACTCGGGCTCGGGCGGTGGCACGGGCCTCCTCGATGGCCCGCAGCTCATGAGCTGTGACCGACTCCATTGCCCGCCATGCGGTGGCGTGGGACGCCACCGGGCCGAACAGCGACTCCTGGTCCCGCAGCACCCGTAGCTGCGACAAACAGTCGGCCCCGTCGGCGATGGCCACGGCC
>JALYMX010000014.1 GCA_030773495.1 Actinomycetota bacterium
GGCGCACGGCGGGCGCGCCGAGCCGGTCAGGCCGCCCCTTGGCGGCGGCCACCAGGGCGCGCAACTCCGCCCACGCCGGCTCTCGTTCCCGGAGGAATCGGTCTAGGTTCATCTCGCGTGTCGTACGAGGATCGCATCTCGATCGCCACGCCGGAGGGAGTGGACCTCGAGCTCACTCTGGCGGGCGTGGGCTCGCGCTGCGTGGCCCGCCTCCTCGACCAGTTGATCCAGACGGCGGTCATCGTCGCCCTGATCCTGCTCGGCGCCCTCGCCGGTGGTGCGTTCGGCGACGGCGGGGTGGGCGAAGGGGTCGACGAGGGGGCGTCGGCCGGCGTCGGGCTGGCCGTGGCCGGCGTGGCGATCACGCTGTTCCTCGTCCAGTTCGGCTACGACGTGCTGTTCGAGACGTTGGCTTCGGGGCGCACGCCGGGGAAGCGCTGGACGGGGCTGAGGGTCGTACGCGCCGATGGCTCGCCCGTCGGCTTCGTGACCAGCGCCGTGCGCAACCTCCTGCGCCTGGTGGACTTCCTGCCCGGCGTGTACGGCGTAGCGATCGTCGCCGTGCTGGTGAGCAGCCGCAACCAGCGCGTGGGCGACATGGCGGCCAACACCCTCGTGGTGCGGGAGAAGAAGGGCGGGCCGGAGCCGAGGCAAGCCGAAGCCGGGCGGGCGCACCGCTGGGGCGACGACCCGAGCGGCTGGGACGTTTCCGCCGTGACGCCCGAGGAGCTGGCCACGGTGCGGCGTTTCCTCGAGCGCCGGGGCGGGCTCACGTTCGAGGCCAGGAGCCGCCTGGCCGGCGACCTGGTGTCGCGCCTGCGCCCGAAGGTCGTCGGGCCGCCCGACGATCTCGATCCCGAGGCGTTCCTCGAGGATCTGGTGGTGGCCAAGGCCGCCCGCCGCTGACCCCGCGCTCGGGGCGGGCATCCGAGCGCCGCCGACGGCGCTCCCCTAGGCTCCGGCGGTGCTCCTGCCGGCGACGCGCCAGCGCACCACGGTGTCGGTGGGCGACCTGAGGCTGGCCGGCGGGCTGATGTTGGCGGCCGCCGCTGCCCGCCCTCTGGTGCCCGGCGAGCTCGCCATCCCGTGCCCGCTGCGCACGCTCACCGGCATCCCGTGCCCCCTGTGCGGCATGACCCGCAGCGTCACCGCCGCCGTCTACCTGCGGTTGGGCGAGGCCGTGGCGTTCAACCCCGCCGGCGTCGCCGCCGTGGTGCTCGTCGTCCTTCTCGTCGCATGGCGAGCAGGGTCGGTGACGGTGCCGGTTTGGGCCCCACCGGCGGCCATTGCCCTCCTCTGGGCCTGGCAGGTGTGGCGTTTCCCCGTCGGCTGACACCAAAAGAAAGGGACGACTGTGGCGGAGTTCAACACGGGCGGCGGCGGCGGCGGAGGTGCGAGCGGTCCCAGAGCGGGTTTCGGGCCGCGCTTGGTCGCCTTGATCATCGACAGCATCGCCCTCGGCGTCGTCAGCGTCGTGCTCCGGGCCCTGCTCGGCTTCGGGCTCGGGACGGCCGTCGGCATCGTCGTCGGCCTCGCCTACTACGCCTACTTCGAGGGCAGCCCGTCGGGCCAGACGCCGGGGAAGAAGGTGATGAACATCAGGGTCATCGACTTCCTCCAGGGCGGCCCGATCGACCCGGGAAGGGCGCTGATCCGGTACCTCGCCCGTATCGTCTCCAGCATCCCGTGCGGGCTCGGGTACCTGTGGATGCTGTGGGACTCCGAGAAGCAGACCTGGCACGACAAGCTGGCCAACACCGTGGTGGTGCCCACGTCGTCCTACCCGGTCGCCGCCTGGCCCGGGTGACGCTGTTCGCCGGCGCTCGCCGGCGTGTTCGTCGGCCTGGTCGCTGATTGGCCTAACTCCTGATCCCGGCGCTGGGTGCCGGGCCGCAGGGCGGCGCGGGCTGGCCCACGGCGCTGTTCTTGGTCGTTGCCTCGGCACGAGCCTCTGACCAGGGCGTGGTGCGACGACGGACCCCGCTCAGCCTTCCGACAGCTCGAGGGATCAACTCCGCGCCCAACGGCGCGGATTGCCTGCAGTGGCGCTGGATTGCTCGCCCGCGAACGTGCACACAACGGCCCAGTGGTGGTAGCGACTCCCGCCACGGACGCGGAGCCTCGGCCCCGAGCACTCGTTGGGCAAGGCTCAACCACGGCGGCGGGTGATGAAGCACCGGGTTGCGGTGTCGCCCGCCGCACCGGGAACAGCTCCGTGCCGATCACCGGCGATGAGAAGACCACCGGCTCCACCGTTGCCTACTCCGACTGCGAGTATCGCGACTGCGCCGAGAACGCCAATCACCGAACGCGAATGGAGCCGCCTAGAATCATCACGCATACTGCCCGAAGTGGCGCTCCGCGACTCGTCGAGCAGCCTCGGCAGAACGTTCGTCCGGTCGTGAGACCTGCGTGGCATCGACAACTGGTGCAGCCATGGGCCCGTTGTGGTCTGGGAGCACAGCGCCTGCTCGGTGCTGGGACGTTCGGCAGCGTCTCGGGCAACGCCCCGATCCCCTCATGCCGCGTTATCGGGAGACCGCGGCGCTCGGGATCGCCGGATACCGGGCCGCCCAACCGTGGGAAGTGCGGCCCCGATACATCGGCGGTCCGCTCCGGCGTCATTTGCGGCGTCTGAGCGCACTCGGCCACGGTGAGCTCCTCGCGGTCGTCGCCGGGGCGGTCGGATGAACGCCGGATAGGGGCCGCGCGACGATGCGGGGGACGGATGCCCATCCCGTTGATCGGAGCGCGCGTTCTGTGCGGAAACGCGTATCGGCCGCCGCGCCGGTACGGCAGTTCTGCACTCGAGCCGGTTCCGGTTGCCGCCGTGAGAACGTACGTCTGCGGCATGAATTGGCGTTGCGGCGCCCGCGTCATGCCGAGCGAGCGTCGAGAGCGTGATTTTCCAGCCACGGCGCCAGGCGCGGCTGGTGCCGACGGCAACGGCGTGCGGAAGCCGGCGGGGTCGGAAATCGTTGCGTGGCTGGATGGGCGACGCGCACGTTGGGTATGAGTTCGAGCGTGGGGCTGCTAGAGCGCTGGGATCGCCACAATCAGCGGATCCTTCAGTGGCACAACCACATCGCTACCGAGGAGCGTCGCCAAGGGCGCGACGCGTTACGAGACCTTCCATGGAAGGGGCTTCTTGCCACCTGGTTGGTCGTCGCTGTGATGACCCGAGTCCTGGATCACGTTCTCGGGTTTGCCTGGTCCATAGGAATTCTCGGTGCTATCACCGTTGGCTGTTTCTCTTGGCTGTTCGCATCGCAGAGACGAAAACGGCGTGCCTGGGAAGCACGCCGCTGACGAAAACCGAGCGCCGCTTAGCTGTGGTGCTGCCGGCCTATCTGTGCAAGTAGCACCGTGCTTTCCGTTCCGGTCGATGTGCGTTAAATGCAGAAAGGGGCCGGGTGCTCATCCGTGGTCAGTGAACCGCCGCGCAGTGCGCATAGTGCCCGCTCTGGCTTCTGCCTGCTTCTCTCGGGCATGCGACAGAACGCTCGGGTGACGCTATACGGCTTGGCATCAGGGAGGCGCTCGAAAGCCACGAGTTACAAGACCGACGAGGAGCACACCGAGGGCGATCGGCAAAGACGTCGCTAGCGCTGAGCCGACGTCGTCGCGAAGGACTGTGACCGCAAAGACTGCTACCGGTACGGCGGCGATCAGGAGGAACCGCAGCTTGTCCCGGCTCGTCCAAGACGCGGCTTCGTCGGTCGTGTCGGGGGCACCCATGCGGCTAGCTTGCCGCATGAGGATCGCGGGCGGAAGCGCGAGCGTCAGGGCAAGTACGATTGGCCCCATCGAGCGCGACCCGCGGCCCTCGAAGGCAGGGGGCCCGGCTCCGGGCGGTTCCTTCACGCTCGAGGTGGAGCGACCGAGGGGGTTCGTGGAAGGCTGATGTGTGAGCGTTTGGGGCAAACTCCGCGAACTTGATCACCGCGTGCTAGCAGCGCGGCCGCAGACGCCACGTCAACTGCGGCTCCTGTTCTGGCTGGACATAGTGCTCGTCGCCAGCTTCGCCCTCCAGGTGGTTGCCGCTCGCGATCCGCTGCTCCGGGCATTCGCCGCGTTGGCCGTCGTGGTCGGTGTCGCTGCCGCCATCGTGACTCGGTTGCGCCTTCGCCGTATTCAATCCGGTCAGTAGATTCCCTGCTCTGCAACGTGTGGTTTCAGGCTCACAACAAGGACGCTGCAGTCATGATGCGCGCTTCATCCGACACCTCGCCGACGTGGCGAATGCGCACCGAATGCCCGATCCGGCGCCGTACGTGCTTCCCGAGATGCGAGACAGAATCGCGCTCCGCAACGCGCGCGGCCTCACCCGTCTCGGCGGGCCTATCGGCGCTTCGCGCACGCGCCGGACCGGGCGTAGGGGGATCGGTTGGAGCGGATGTTAATTGAGGGAAATCGCGGGGACGTCCGACGGGGTGGAGCAAAATCTCGTGAGCACTCGGGCCCGAGGTGGGGCCAGATCAGGAGACCACGCCGAGCCGACGACGCCGCGGCCTGTGGACTCAACGGTCCCTCGGCCTTGATCTCGGCAGTAGTGCCGAGGACCACAACGACGAGGACGGCCCCGGCCACGGAGCAGGCGGTGTTCGCGTCGCTCGTCGCCGTTCTGCCCGAGGCGGGACGCCCGCCTCGGGTCGACGCGCCGTCCGGGCATCAACGCTCAGGGCCCTGCTTCCCACGATCAGCGCTCAGTCTCTCCGCCAAGACGAACTCGGCCGCCTCGCGCAGTGAAGAACCTCGCACGAGGGCGCGGTCACGCAGCAGGTCGAACGCCTCGGCGCTGGTCAGGTCGTGGCGCACCATCAACACGCCCAGCGCCTGGGCGAT
>JALYMX010000015.1 GCA_030773495.1 Actinomycetota bacterium
GGCCGCCGCCGGCGCCCGCGGGTGTCCGCCGACGTCCCCGGATAGCATGGCCGGCCCGACGCCGATGCCCACCGCGCCACCTCCCGCCCGCCGGCCGGCGTCCGTTCCCAGGAGCTGGGCGTGGCGCTACCGCCGCCTGCTGTTCCTCGTCGTGCTGCTCGGCTTCACCACGCTGGCCGGCGCCGCCTACCTGCTGGTGCGGGTGCCGTTGCCCCCCGAGTACCCGCAGGACCAGACCACCATCCTCACCGACGTGAACGGCGAGCGGCTGGCCTCGCTCGACGCCGGCGAGAACCGCGTGTCCGTCCCTCTCGCCGAGGTCCCGCCCGTGGTCGTCGACGCCGTCCTGGCCGCCGAGGACCGCCAGTTCTTCGACCACTCGGGCGTCAACCCGCTCAGCATCGTGCGTGCCACCTGGGCCGACGTGCGCGGCCGCCCCCTGCAGGGCGGCTCGACCATCACCCAGCAGTACGTGAAGAACGTCTTCCTCACCCGGGAGCGCACCCTGCTGCGCAAGCTCAAGGAGGCGGTGCTCGCCGTCAAGCTCGAGCGCAAGTACGAGAAGCGGGAGATCCTCGAGCGCTACCTCAACACCATCTACCTGGGTCGCGGTGCCTACGGCGTCCAGGCCGCCGCCCGCGCCTACTTCGGCACCGACGTGGGCCGGCTCGGGCTGCGCGAGGCCGCCTATCTGGCCGGGCTGATCCGCTCGCCCGAGGCGGCCGACCCCATCCGCTCGCCCGAGGTGGCCACCGCCCGGCGCGATCGAGTCCTGCGCGCCATGGAGCGGGGACGCAGGATCACCGAGGCCCAACGCGTCGGTGTGGAGGCCGAGCCGGTGCGCTCGTACGTGGTCGCCCGGGCGGCGGCCGAGACGTCGTTCGCCCGCCCAGAGAAGGGCACCCAGCACTTCGTCGAGTACGTGCGCCGCCAGCTCGAGCAGACCTACGGGAAGGCGGCGCTGTACTCGGGGGGCCTGCGCGTGCGCACGACCCTCGATCTCGGGATGCAGGCCCACGCCTACGACGCCGTGTACGGCTTCCTCGACCGTCCCGACGACCCGGCGGCCGCCCTCGTCTCGGTGGACGACCAGGGCCACGTGAAGGCCATGGTGGGCGGGCGGGACTGGGACGCGCCCGACCCGTTCGCCAAGGTCAACCTGGCCGTGGGCCGGGAGGGCGGGGGCACCGGGCGCCAGCCCGGGTCCACGTTCAAGCCGTTCGTGCTCGCTGCCGCCGTGCGCCAGGGCTACGACGTCAACTCGGTGCTCCCCGGCCCGCGCGAGGTCACGTTCCCCAAGGCCGACCAGGGTCGGGACTACCCCGTCAGCAACTTCGAGGACGCCGACTTCGGCCCGGCCGTCAGCCTGGTGGAGGCGACCCGCAACTCGGTGAACACCGTCTACGCCCAGCTCATCAAGGTGGTGGGGGCGGCCCGGGTGGCCGAGGTGGCCCATGCCGCCGGCATCCGGTCGGACCTGGTCGACAACATCTCGCTGGCGCTCGGCACCTCCGAGGTCTCGGTGCTCGAGCTGGCCGGCGCCTACTCCACCTTCGCCAACCGGGGGGTGCGGGTGGAGCCGACGGTCATCCTGGAGGTGACCACGGCCGATGGCTCGGTGCTGCGCCGGGCCCGTCCCCCCCTCCGCACCCGGGTGCTCGACCCGTCGCAGGCCGACGTGGTGAACTACTGCCTGCAGCAGGTGGTGGAGCAGGGGTCGGGCACCGCGGCGCGGTTCGGCAGGCCCTTGGCCGGGAAGACGGGCACCACCCAGGACTTCGGGGACGCGTGGTTCGTCGGCTACACGCCGAAGCTCACCACGGCGGTGTGGATGGGCTACCCCGAGGGCAACGTGCGCAAGATGACGCGAGTGCGCGGCCGGCAGGTCAACGGCGGGTCCTTCCCGGCCGTGCTGTTCCGCCGGTTCATGCAGGCGGCCACCAAGGGGAAGGACACCGGGGACTTCCCGGCTCCGCCCGTCCTCCGCGGCAAGGCACTCTCCCCGCCGGCGGGAGTGATCGCGCCCACGACGACGTCGACCACGACGTCCACCACGGCGTCCACCACGGCGACGCCGTCCACGACCACGTCCACCACCGCCGGTGCGCCGCCCAGGTCGTCGGGCGCCGGCTCGTCGTCGCCCGAGGGTGGGTCCGCGCCCCGGCCGCGGCCGTCCACGACGACCAGCTCGGCACCGCCACGGACTACGACGACGGTCCTGATGCCGCTCGGTCGCCCCTGAGCGTCCCTGACCGCGTGCCGCCAGGGGCCGCGCCCCTTGCCGGCCGGCCCGTTGTCGCCCACACTGGGACCTCGGACTCGACCGCCGGCAGCCCTGGTGCGCTGGACGGGGAAGGAGGCCTGATGACCACCAGTCGCCCCGCGGCGCTGACCGTGCCCGCCGTGCGCGCCCGCAAGGTGGGCCGCGGCGACGGCGCCGCCCCCCTCGTGATGGTCACCGCCTACGACGCGCCCACGGCGCGCATCGCCGACGAGGCCGGCGTTGACCTCATCCTGGTCGGCGACTCGGTGGCCATGGTCGTGCTCGGCCACGAGGACACCCTGCAGGTCACCGTCGACGACATGGTCCATCACACCGCCGCGGTGGCCCGGGCCCGGCCCCGCCCGCTGGTCGTGGCCGACCTTCCGTGGCTCAGCTACCACGTCGGGCGCCGGGAGGCGGTGCGCAACGCCGGCCGCCTGGTGCGGGCGGGCGCCCAGGCGGTGAAGCTGGAGGGCGGTCACAAGCGCCTCCCGGTCGTGGCCGCCCTTCTCGACGCCGAGATCCCCGTGATGGGCCACCTGGGCCTCACGCCGCAGTCGCTGCACGCTGCGGGCGGGTACCGGGTGCAGGGCAGGGACGCGGAAGCGGCCGAGGCCCTGGTCGCCGACGCCGTGGCCCTCGCCGATGCCGGGTGCTTCGCCGTGGTGCTCGAGGGCGTTCCCGGCCCAGTCGCCCGCCTGGTCACCGAGGCGGTGCCGGTGCCCACCATCGGGATCGGCGCCGGGCCGTGCTGCGACGGTCAGGTCCTCGTGTTCCACGACCTCGTGGGCCTGGAGGACCGCGTCCTGCCCCGCTTCGTGCGCCGGTACGCCTCGCTCAAGGCGGAGGGGGTGGCGGCCGTCGAGGCCTTCGCCGCCGACGTGCGCCTCGGGCGGTTCCCCTCCGAGGCGGAGACGTACCCGCTGGGCGACGAGGCGGCCACCGCGCTGGGCCTCGGCGGGAGTGCTAGCAAGACGGCGTGACCCGAGGCCCTCGTCGACGCGCCGAGCGGATCGTCGCGTGGGCCGTCGTCCTGCTGGGCCTCCTCGCCGTCCTCGCCCTGCTGGCCGTGGGCGCCAACGGCCCGGCCGACCCGCACCTCGCTGGGCTGGGCGCGTTCGGCGAGGTCGCCTTCGGCGTCACGCCGGCCCCCGGGTCGGGGCTGCCGGCGACCACCGAGTTCTGCGCCCTCCTCGCCAACGACGACGCGTCGCGGGCACGCGGGCTGATGGGACGCAGCGACCTGGGCGGCTACGACGCCATGATCTTCCGCTTCCCCGGCGACACCACGGCGACGTTTTACATGCGCAACGTGCCCGTCCCGCTCTCCATCGCCTGGTTCGACGCCGGCGGGCGCTTCGTCGCCTCGGCCGACATGTCGCCGTGCGGCGACCGGGGCGACTGCCCCACCTACGGGCCCGGCCGGCCCTACCGCCTGGCCGTCGAGGTGCCGGCCGGTGCCCTGCCCACCCTGGGCATCGGCGAGCGGGCGGTGCTCGCCCTGGGCGGCGACTGCACCCCTCGCTGACCCTGCATGTCACACCCGCCAGGCAGGCTGTGACCGAGATGGAGACCCGAGATGGAGACGACGGCGTCGACTACGCTGAGCGGGTTCACCACACCCTGCCCCGGGCCGACCGGGGCCCCGTGCGCTGCGGGCGTCGGGTCCAGAGGGAGGAGCGGCCCGTGCGGCCCTACGAAGTCATGGTCATCCTCGACGCCGGCTTGGAGGACGACGCCATCCGGGCCACCATCGAGCGGGCGACGGCCGTGCTCTCGGCAAGCGGGGGCAGGCCCGGCCGCGTCGACAGGTGGGGGAAGCGCCGCTTCGCCTACGAGCTCAACCACCGGTGGGAGGGCTACTACGTCCTCATCGAGGCGACGGCCGAGCCCGAGGCGGTCGCCGCGCTCGACCGGATGCTCACCCTCGCGGACGAGGTCGTCCGCCACAAGGTCATCCGCCTCCCCGACGCTGTCGTCCGCCCCGCCCGGCCCCGTGCCGACGTGGCGGCTGCCGGCGCCGGCGGGGCTGCCCCACACGGGTCGAGTGCGAGAGAGAGCTGAGAGAGCATGAGCAACGGCAACACCGTCACCCTGGTCGGGAACATCACCCGCGACCCCGAGCTGCGCTTCACCCCGAGCGGACAGGCCAACGCCACCTTCGGCCTGGCCGTCAACCGCCGCTGGCAGGACCGCCAGAGCGGCGAGTGGCAGGAGGCCACGTCGTTCTTCGACGTGGTGTGCTGGCGGGAGATGGCCGAGAACGCCAGCGAGTCGCTGTCGCGGGGTTCGCGGGTCATCGTCACCGGGCGGCTCGAGCAACGCTCCTGGGAGAACCAGGACGGCGAGAAGCGGTCGAAGGTCGAGGTCGTGGCCGACGAGATCGGGCCCAGCCTGCGCTGGGCCACCGCCACGGTCACGCGCAACGAGCGCCGCACGCCGGGCGACGGCCCGTCCGGCGGCCCCTCGGGCGGCGGGTACGGGCCCCGCGAGAGC
>JALYMX010000016.1 GCA_030773495.1 Actinomycetota bacterium
GCGCCGGCCACCTTCGAGCTCGACCCCGACGGTGGCGCTGCCACCTGGCAGCTGGCGGCCGTGGCCCCGCTGGGCCCGGTGGACCAGCAGCGGCTGCTGGAGGTGGACGACCCGGTGCAGCGCCTCCGGCTTCTCACCGGGCTGGCCACGGATGCCTCGTCGGTCCTGGCCTACCGCCTGGCCGGCGGCTGACCTACCCGCCGGTCCGGCCGCCCCGCGCCAGCCGGCGGGGTTGCAGGCGGTGGGCCGGGGGGATAAGCACTTCCGCCGATGGCCGCCTCTTCCCCCGCACGCGCCTCGGCCGACAAGGCGCTGCCCACCCTCGTCAGTGAGCTGTGGGAGCTGGTCGTGGCGTACCTGCGCCAGGAGACCGTGGTCCCCGTCAAGGGGCTGGCCCGGTTCGTGGGCTACGGCATGGCCGGCTCGGCGGCGCTCGGGATCGGGCTGCTCCTGCTCGCCCTCGCCCTCCTGCGGGCACTGCAGACCGAGACGGACACCACCTTCCGCGGGAACCTCTCGTGGGCGCCCTACGCGATCACCCTGGTCGCCTGCGCCGTGGTCGCCGCCCTGGCCGCTCGGGCCGTGGGCAGCCACCGCCGCCGGGCCCGGCGGAAGGGGACGGTGGCGTGAGCGACCCCACGCCCATCACGCGGGGGACCATCGAGGCCAAGCTCCGGGAGATCCGCGGCGAGGTGGAGAGCACCACCGAGTCGAGCCGCCCCTACGTGATGATGGCCGGCGTGGTCGCCGCCGTCGCCGTGGTGGGGCTGGCCTACCTGCTCGGGCGGCGCAAGGGCAAGAAGCGCATGACCCTCGTCGAGGTCCGGCGGGTCTGACGTGGGGTTCGTCCTGCGCCTGGCCCTGCGACGGGGCCTGCTCGGCGGCAGCTCGTTCTGGAAGGTTCTCGGTACGCTGGCCATGGCCATGCGGTTGCTGCGCAAGCTGACCCGGAACGAGCCCGAGGTCGTGTACCGCGAGGTTCTCCAACCCGGGCAGTCCCTCGTGATCAGCCATGACAAGAAGGCGCGAGTGGTGCGGCGCCGGCGGTGAAGGTCGTCCTCCGCAACCCCCGCCGCGAGGTCGACGTCCCTGCGCCCATCGCCGTGCACGCCCTTCTGGCCCGCCTCGACATCAACCGGGAATCGGTCCTGGTGCTGCGGGGCGACACCCTCGTCACCGGCGACGCCGTGCTGGAGGAGGGCGACGTGGTCGAGGTCAGGCCGGTCATCTCGGGGGGCGCGGCGTGAAGTGCCGGCGCTGCCGCCAGCCCGCCGTGGTCGACGTCCGGCGGCACAACGCGGCGTTCTGCGGCGAGTGCTTCGTGCACCACTGCCGGGAACAGGTTCGGCGCGCTGTCGACGAGTTCTCCATGCTGGCCCCCGGCGAGCGGGTCCTGGTGGCCGTCTCCGGCGGCAAGGACTCGCTCGCCCTGTGGGACGTACTGCTCGACCTCGGCTACGCCGCCGACGGGCTGTACCTGGGGCTCGGCATCGGCGACTACAGCGCCGCCTCCCGCGATCACGCGCGGGCCTTCGCCGCCCGGCGGGGCGCCGAGCTCACCGAGATCGACCTGCCCAGCGACCTGGGCTTCGACATCCCCGGCGGCTCGCGGGCGGCCCGGCGGGTGCCCTGCTCGGCGTGCGGGCTGTCCAAGCGCCACCTGTTCAACTCGGCCGCCCTCGAGGGGGGCTACGACGCGGTGGCCACCGGCCACAACCTCGACGACGAGGCCGCCGTGCTGTTCGGGAACGTGCTGCGGTGGTCCACCGAGTACCTGGGGCGCCAGCTGCCCGTGCTGCCCGCCGCCCACGGCTTCGTGCGCAAGGTGAAGCCGCTGGTGCGGCTGGGGGAGCGGGAGACGGCCGCCTACTGCGTCCTCCGGGGAATCGACTACATCGTCGAGGAGTGCCCGATGGCCGAGGGCAACCGGCACCTGGGCTACAAGGAGGCCCTCAACGCCATCGAGGCGACGTCGCCGGGCACGAAGGCGGCGTTCTACTTCGGCTTCCTCGCCAAAGCGTCCGCCCACTTCACCCCCGAGGCGGCGGCCGAGCAGGCCGAGCTGGGGCGGTGCTCGTCGTGCGGCGCCGCCACGCCCGGCGAGGTGTGCGCCTTCTGCAGCCTGCGGGCCCGCGCCACCGCGGCGCGGTGAAGCGTCCCTTCGCGGCCGGCGAGCGGGCCCTGCTGGTCGACCGCAAGGGCCGCCGCTACCTGGTGACGCTGACGCCGGGTGGGCAGTTCCACACCCACGCCGGCTACGTGGCCCACGACGAGCTCATCGGCCGGGAGGAGGGCGTCACGGCCCGGTCCACGACCGGGGCGTGGTACCAGGCGGTGCGACCGACCCTCGCCGACTTCGTGCTGAAGATGCCCCGCGGAGCCCAGGTCATCTATCCCAAGGACCTCGGTCCCATCTTGATGCTGGCCGACGTCTTCCCCGGCGCGCGCGTGCTGGAGTCCGGCGTCGGCTCGGGCGCGCTGTCCATGACCCTGCTCCGGGCCGGCGCCCAGGTGGTGGGCTACGAGCTGCGGCCCGACTTCGCGGCGCGGGCTGTGGCCAACGTCTCGTCGTTCCTCGGCACCGAGGCGCTCGATCGCTACCGGGTGGAGGAGCGCGACGCCTACGAGGGCATCGACGAGACCGGCCTCGACCGGGTGGTCCTCGACCTCCCCGAGCCCTGGCGGGTGGTGAAGCACGCCGAGTCGGCGCTGGCGCCGGGCGGGATCGTGGTGGCCTACACCCCGAGCGTCGTGCAGGTGGCGCAGCTGCGCGAGGCGCTGGCCGAGGGCCCCTTCGCCTTCACCCAGACGGTGGAGGTCCTGGTGCGGACATGGCACGTGGAGGGCCAGGCGGTGCGGCCCGACCACCGCATGGTGGGCCACACCGGGTTCCTCACCACCGCCAGGCTGGTGGACGTGGCGGGGCGCTAGCCTCCCGCCCACCGTGAACCTGCTCGACCTGGTGATCCTGCTCGCCGCGGCGGGCGCGGCGGCCGGCGGGTGGCGGCTCGGGTTCCTCGCCCGGGTCGTGTCGTGGGTGGGACTGGCGCTCGGCCTGGTGCTGGCGGCGCGCTTCCTCCCCAATGCCGTACGCACCTTCGAAGGTTCCGACCCGGGCAGCCGGTTGCTGATCGCCACCGTCGTCCTCCTGGGCGGCGCCTTCGTGGGCCAGGGCCTCGGGTTGCTCGTCGGCTCGTCACTGCGGCGCTTCGTCCCCATCGGTCCGTTCCAGGCGGCCGACAGCGCCGTGGGCGCGGTGGTGGGCGTGATCGGCGTGGTGGCCTCGGTGTGGTTGCTGCTGCCGGCGGTCGGCGACGTTCCGGGCACCGTGTCGCGCCTGGCCCGGACGTCGGTCCTGGCCCGGGCCATCGACCGCCAGCTCCCGGCCCCGCCCGACACGCTCCAGGCCCTGCGCCGGGTGGTGGGGGAGACGAACTTCCCCCGAGTGTTCGAGGCGCTGCGGCCGGCGCCCGACACCGGCCCGCCGCCTGCCACCACCGGCTTCACCCCCGAGGTGTTGGCGCGCGTCATCGCCTCGACGGTGAAGGTGGCGGGCACGGCGTGCCAGCGCGTGCAGGAGGGCAGCGGGTTCGTCGCCGCCCCCGACACCGTCGTCACCAACGCCCACGTCGTTGCCGGCCAGGGGCCGGGGCGGACCGAGGTGGCCCGGCCCGACGGCCGCCGGCTCCCGGCGACCATCGTGGTGTTCGACCCGGCGCGTGACCTGGCCGTCCTGCGGGTGCCCGGACTCAACCAGCCACCCCTTCCCGTGGGCAGCGCCGAGGTGGGCGACCGCGGCGCGGTGTTCGGGCACCCCGGCGGCCAGGAGCAGGTCCGGGCGGCGCCGGCCGCCATCCGCCAGCAGGTGGAGGCGGTGGGCAGGGACATCTACGACACCAGGCCGACCAGGCGGGACGTGTTCATCCTGGCCGCCCGGCTCCGGCCCGGCGACTCGGGCGCTGCGCTGGTGGACCCGGCGGCGTCGGTGGTGGGCGTGGCCTTCGCCATCGCTCCCGACGACGCCTCGACGGCGTACGCCGTCACCGCCGGCGAGCTGCGTGAGGTGCTGGCCGTGCCCCGCCGCGGAGCGGTGTCGTCGGGGCCGTGCCTCAGGTCGCGCTGATGGCGGGGCCCGTCACTCCACCTCGATGAAGATGCACTCCCCGGGGCACTCCTCGGCGGACTCCACGGTGGCGTCCTCCATCCCGGCGGGCACCACGGCCATCGCCTCGGCTCCCCCGGGGTTGAACACCTTGGTGCCCTCCTTGACGTAGGCCAGGCCGTCGTCGAGCAGGGTGAACACCGACGGAGCGATCTCCTCGCACAGGCCGTCGCCGGTGCACAGGTCTTGGTCGATCCACACCTTCATCCCCATGGGGCACGGCCTCCTCGCGACGCAGCCAGGACGACAGGATAGCGAATTTCCACGGGATCGACGAGGGAAACGATGCGCCCGTGATGATCGCCGCTTTCTCGCGGCGCGCGTGTATGGTCGCTCCGAGGGGGAGGAGGTGGTTGTGACTGACTCCGATGAGCACCGAGGCTTCGGCGCTCCCGACGACGACGACGTGGTCGCGCTGCGCGACCAGCTGATGGTGCTGGAGGAGGAGATCGTCAACCTCCGTCGGCGCCTGCACGACGCCCCGAAGCGGGTCCGGACCCTCGAGGAGAAACTCCTCGAGACCAAGGGCCAGCTGGCCCAGGCGGTGTCGCAGAACGAGAAGCTCACCTACACCTTGCGCGAGGCGCGCGAGCACATCGCCGCCCTGCGCGAGGAGGTGGACAAGCTCACCCAGCCGCCGTCGGCCTACGGCACCTTCCTCGGCGTCAACGACGACGGCACCGTCGACGTGTTCTCGGGCGGGCGCAAGATGCGCGTGGCCCACCACCCGGAGATCGACGTCACCGAGCTGCAGCGGGGCCAGGAGGTCGTGCTCAACGAGTCGCTCAACGTGGTTCTCGCCCGCAGTCAGGAGATCGCCGGCGAGGTGGTGACCCTGAAGGAGCTGCTCGACGGCGGCGCGCGAGCCCTCATCGTCGGCCGGGCCGACGAGGAGCGGGTGGTGGAGCTGGCCGAGGCGCTGCGGGGCCAGCACCTCCGGGCCGGCGACACCGTCCTCATGGACCCGCGCACCGGCATGCTGCTCGAGCGCCTGCCCCGTCCCGAGGTGGAGGAGCTGATCCTCGAGGAGGTCCCGGACATCTCCTACGACGACGTGGGAGGCCTCGACGACCAGATCGAGGCCATCACCGACGCCGTCGAGTTGCCCTTCGTCCACCGCGACCTGTTCGTGGAGCACCGGCTGCCGGCGCCCAAGGGCATCCTGCTGTACGGCCCGCCCGGCTGCGGCAAGACGCTGATCGCCAAGGCGGTGGCCAACTCGCTGGCCAAGAAGGTGGCCGAGGTCACCGGCGACACCAACGCCCGCAGCTACTTCCTCAACATCAAGGGCCCCGAGCTGCTCAACAAGTACGTGGGGGAGACGGAGCGGCAGATCCGCCTGGTGTTCCAGCGGGCCCGGGAGAAGTCCGAGGAGGGCATGCCGGTCATCGTGTTCTTCGACGAGATGGACTCGCTGTTCCGCACCCGGGGCACGGGCATCTCGTCGGACATGGAGTCCACCATCGTCCCCCAGCTCCTCGCCGAGATCGACGGCGTGGAGACGCTGAAGAACGTTATCGTGATCGGCGCCTCCAATCGCGAGGACCTGATCGACCCCGCCATCCTGCGCCCGGGCCGGCTCGACGTAAAGATCAAGATCGAGCGCCCCGACGAGCGGGCGGCGGCCCAGATCTTCGCCCGCTACCTCACCCCCGACCTGCCACTCGACCACGCGGAGGTCGACTCCCTTGGCGGGGGCGACCCCGAGAAGGCGGTTCGGGTGATGATCGAGCGCACCGTCGAGGAGATGTACCGGGAGAGCGACGAGAACCGGTTCATCGAGGTGACCTACCAGAACGGCGACAAGGAGGTCATGTACTTCAAGGACTTCTCCTCGGGCGCCATGATCGAGAACATCGTGCGGCGGGCCAAGAAGCTGGCCATCAAGCGCCAGATCGCCGGCCTGGGGCGGGGGATCCGCCTCGCTGACCTGTCGGCGTCGATCCGCCAGGAGTACAAGGAGCACGAGGACCTGCCCAACTCCACCAACCCCGACGACTGGGCCAAGATCTCGGGCAAGAAGGGGGAGCGGATCGTGTTCCTGCGGGTGCTGCTCGCCGAGGGCAAGGGCGAGCCCGCCGGCGGGCGGGCCATCGAGCGGGTGGGGACCGGTCAGTACCTCTAGCAGGGCCGGGTGCCCTGCCCGTTGGCGCGTCCCGGTGACGCGCCGGGGGTAGGGTCGCTGCGTGGCCATCGCCAAGGTGTGCGGCATCGAGACGGAGTACGGGATCGTCCTCCGCGGCACGCCGGAGTCGAACCCCATCGCGGCGTCCTCGGTGCTCATCAACGCCTACGTCAGCGAGCTGCAGCGCAAGGTGGGCTGGGACTTCGAGGACGAGTCCCCGGGGAACGACGCCCGCGGGTTCGCCCGGGAGGGTGCGACGGCGCCGGAGGTGGAGACCCACCTGGTGAACGCCGTGCTCACCAACGGCGCTCGCTACTACGTGGACCACGCCCACCCCGAGTTCTCCACGCCGGAGTGCGCCGACGCCCTCGAGTGCGTGCGCTACGACCGGGCCGGCGAGGTCATCCTGGCCCGCTCCATGCGGGCGGCCGCCGCCCTGCTCCCGCCCGGCCAGTCGATCG
Organism: Actinomycetota bacterium; assembly: GCA_030773495.1. Classification (GTDB taxonomy): domain Bacteria; phylum Actinomycetota; class Acidimicrobiia; order Acidimicrobiales; genus JALYMX01. Next base: position 6,749 of record JALYMX010000016.1, read on the forward strand.
TGGTCTACAAGAACAATTCGGACCGCAAGGGCAACTCCTACGGCACCCACGAGAACTACCTCATGGACCGCCAGGTGCCGTTCGGGCGCATCGTGCAGCACGTGATGCCCCACTTCGTGACCCGCCAGATCTACGCCGGCGCCGGGAAGGTGGGCAGCGAGGCGGCGTCCACCGGCGGCGTCGCCGTCCCCTTCCAGCTGTCGCAGCGGGCCGACTTCTTCGAGGAGGAGGTCGGGCTCGAGACCACGCTGAAGCGGCCCATCGTCAACACCCGCGACGAGCCCCACGCCGACGCCCAGAAGTACCGGCGCCTCCACGTGATCGTCGGCGACGCCAACCTGTCCGAGGTCGCCACCTTCCTCAAGGTCGGTGTCACGGCCATCGTCCTGGCCATGATCGAGGATGACTGGTTCGGCGACCGCGACTTCTCGCTGGCCACGCCGGTGCGGGCCATCCGGCGCGTGTCGTACGACCTCGACCTCGCCGAGGTGCTCGAGCTGGTCGACGGCCGGCGCATGACGGCGCTGGAGCTGCAGTGGGAGTACCTCGACCTGGCCCGGAAGTACGCCGAGGACCGAGGGCTCGAGCCGGTGGGCGCCGAGGTGGGCGCCGCCGTCCTCCAGCGCTGGGAGTCGGTGCTCACCGCCCTGGAGACCGATCCCATGCGCCTGGCCGACCAGCTCGACTGGGTGGCCAAGTACCGGGTGCTCGGCGGCTACCGCGAGCGCCACGGGCTGGCCTGGTCCGACCCGAAGCTGGCGGCCATGGACCTCCAGTACCACTCGCTCGAGCCCGGCCGCTCCCTGTTCGCCAGGCTGCCCGTGGAGCGGGTGGTGACCGAGGAGGAGGTCGACGCCGCCGTCACCGAGCCCCCGCTCGGCACCCGCGCCTACTTCCGGGGCCGATGCCTGCAGCGGTGGGGCTCGTCGATCGCCGCCGCCAACTGGGATTCGCTCGTGTTCGACCTGGGCAGCGACCCGCTGCGCCGGGTCCCGATGATGGAGCCACTCAAAGGAACCGCTTCGATGGTCGATAAGTTGTTGGAGGGATGTTCCAGCCCCGCCGAGTTGTTGGAGCGGTTGGGCTCCTAGGAGGCAGTCGACGCCATGGCAGAGCGAGAGCAGAAGAGGAAGCAGACGCCCTCCCGAGAGGTCGAGGAGGTCGACGAGGCAGCGCCCGGCGGGTCCAAGCAGGGCGACAAGATCAAGGCCGAGCTCGACGAGCTTTTGGACGAAATCGACGAGGTCCTCGAGGAGAATGCAGAGGACTTTGTG
>JALYMX010000017.1 GCA_030773495.1 Actinomycetota bacterium
GGGCGGGGGCGGGGGCGCCGGGTCGGCCGGCTTCTCGTCGGCCGGTTGCTGGTCGGCCGGCTTCTGGTCGCCCGGTGCCTGCGTGGGCACCGGCGTGGGCCGGGGTCGGGGCCGGCGCTTCTCGCCACGCTCGGGAGGCGAGCCCTTGTCCCGCAGGTACTTGCCGGGGCCGATCAGCTTCGTGTTGGGCGCGGGGAAGGGCACTGGCTCGACGCCGGCCAGCGCCTCGCGCATGTACCCACCCCAGATCTGCGCCGGGTACGAGCCGCCGGTGACCCTGCGGCCCCCGACGTTGCGCATCGACACGTTCCCGACCGGGGACCCCATCCAGACGGCGGTGGCCAGCTGGGGCGTGAAGCCCACGAACCACGCGTTCTCGTGTTCCTGTGAGGTCCCGGTCTTGCCGGCCACCTGCCGATCCGGCAGCCGCGCCGCCCGACCCGTCCCCTTCTCGACGACCGAGCGCATCACCTGCGCCGCCACGCGGGCGGTCTGCGGAGAGACGGCCCGGCGGGACCGCTCCGGCCCCTTGAACACCACCCGGCCCCGCCGGTCGAGCACCCGCTGCACGAACGTGGGCGGGCGGTACACGCCGTCGTTGGCGATGGTGGCGTACGCCGCCGCCATCTCGAGCGGCGATGCCTCCTCGCTGCCCAGGGACATGGCGGGGACGGCGTCGACGCGGTCCTTGGGGAGCCCGAGCTCGGTCGCCATGGCCGCCACCTTGTCGAGGCCGACCATGGCGGCGAGTCGGGCGTACGCGCAGTTCACCGACCGGGCGGTGGCGTCGGCGATGGACATGACACCGCCCCGCGACCCCTCGTAGTTCCCTGGACGGTACGGAGCGAAGCCGGGGACGTTGACCGTGCACGGCGTGGAGCCGTTGATCCTGTCCTTCGGGCTGAACCCCTCCTCGAGCGCGGCCAGGAGGACGAAGGGCTTGAACGACGAGCCCGGTTGGCGCTTGCCCTGGGTGGCCAGGTTGTACTTGGCCTCGCCGAAGTCGTCGCCGGCCACCATGGCCCGCACGTAGCCGGTGGAGGGCTCCACCGTCACCAGGGCGCTGGTGAAGCGGCCCTTGAGCAGCGACGGCGGGAGCACCCGGTTGCGGTGGCGCTCGGCCATCTCCTGCAGCGCAGGGTCCAGCGTGCTCTCGATGCGCAGCCCTCCCTTGAACACGGCGTTGTACCGCTCCTGCGCCGTCTCGCCCAGACGCCGGTCGGCCAAGAGGCGCTGCTTGACCTCCTCCACGAAGTAGTCGTTGGGGGGCGGCAGCGGGGTGAACACCTGCCGCGGGACGGGTTCGTCGCGGACGCGGTGGGCCTGCGCCACGGACAAGTGGCCGTTGGCCACCATGCGGTCGAGGGCCAGGTCCCGGCGCTCGCGGGCCTGCTGCGGGCGCTTGACCGGGTCGTAGCCCAAGGGGTTGCGGATGATCCCGGCGAGGAGGGCGGCCTGCCCGACGGTGAGCTTCTCCACCTGGGTGTTGAAGTACGTCTCCGCCGCCGCCTGCAGCCCGTAGGCCCCGTTCCCGAAGTAGACGATGTTGAGGTACCGCTCGAGGATCTCCCGCTTCGACAGCTCGTCCTCGAGGCGCACGGCCAGCACGGCCTCCTTGACCTTGCGGTCCACGCTCTTCTCGGGGGTCAGCAGGGCGTTCTTCACGAGCTGCTGGGTGACGGTGGACCCGCCCTGGCGGACCTCTCCCGACTGCACGTTGGCCACGAGGGCGCGCAGGGCCGACCGCAGGTTCACGCCACCGTGGGACCAGAACCGCTCGTCCTCCACGTCGAGAATGGCGTCGACGACGTGGGGCGGCACCTGCTCGAGCTCGACCGGAGAGCGGTTCTCCTCGGCGTGCAGCACGGCCAGCATCCCGCCGTGGCGGTCCAGCACGACCGAGTTCTGGGCCACCTCGCCGAGGGCGGCCACCTCCGTCGGCTCGCCCACGGTGCCGGCACGCGCCAGCGAGCGCACGGCCTGAGCGAGCAGCCCTACGCCCAGGGCGAGGCCGGCACCCGCCAACACGACGGTCGCGACGAAGCGGGCCAGCGGATGGCGCACGGAACCAACGTACCGGCTCGCGGCGGCCGGGCCGCCGTCGCCTCGTTGGTAGGGTCGGGCCATGGCCAAGGACATCGACGACCGCCTCGAGGACCTGCAGGCCCGGCGGGAGGGCCGGGCGGGTGAGGCCGGGGGCGAGACCATGCGGGTGCCGGTCAACCTCTACGAAGCCGAGGAGGCGGTGGTCGTGGTGGCTCCCCTGCCGGGCGTGATGCCGGACGACATCGAGGTCACCGTCGACGGTGGCGAGCTCCGCATCGCCGCTTCCATGCGCTCGCCGGCGCCCAAGGACTACATCCTCCACGAGTGGCACTACGGGCCGTTCGAACGCACGGTGGAGTTGCCCGAAGGCTTCGCAGGCAGCGGGACGGCCACCTTCGGGAACGGGCAGCTGGCCATCCGCATCCCACGCGGGTCGGGCGGGGGTGACGTGCCGGTGCGCTCCGCCTGAGCACGCCGACCCGCCGGGTCGCTCAGCGAGCCTCGACGGTGCCCGTCATCCCGGGGTGCACCGTGCACACGTACGGGAAGGTGCCTGCCGTCTCGAAGGTGTGCTCGAACGTGCCCGAATCCTTCGTCTCGCTCTCGAAGGACTTGTCCTCGGCGACGACGTTGTGAGCGATGCCCTTGTCCTCGAACTTCCAGGTGACGCTGTCACCCACCTCGATGGACAGCTTCTCCGGCTTGAAGGCGATGTCCTTCAACACGACCTCGTTGGCCCCGTCTCCGCCGACCGCGCCCTCGGCGCCGTCCGCGGTGTCGGAGTCACCGCCACAGGCGGCGAGGGCGACGAGCAGCACCACCACTGCCGCCCCCCTGTGACCCTTCCTCATGCTCGTGCCCTTCTTCGTCGGCCTTCGCCGCCGAGCCTACCCGTCGATCGGTCGGGCCATTTCCGCCGCCAGCGCGGCGCGCACGAGCTGGAACTCCTCGCGGAGGCGGCCGACGACCTCGCCGGCGCCGGCCACGCGCCCCGACGACCCCTGCACCTCGAGGCTGGCGCAGAGGGCGACCATGCGAGCGGCGCCGACGACGCCGCTGCTGCCCTTGAGGTTGTGGGCCTCCCGGGCCAGTCGGTCCGGCTCCTCCTCCCTCACCGCCTCTTCCAGCGTGCGCAGGCGCTCGTCCGCCTGCTCCACGAACATGGACACGACCTCGCCGAGCAGGTCGCCGTCACCGAGCTCGCGCAGACTGACCAGGGCCTCCTCGTCGAGGACGGCACCGTGGGCGGCTGATGACCGGCGCGACCGGCACCGGGCGAGCACCTCGGCCAACGACTCGGGGGAGACCGGGGTGGCGAGGTACTCGTCGATACCCGCGGCTCGGGGGACGGCGATGACCGCCACGACCGGCACCGGCGGCGGGCCCGCCGGGAGGCCGCGCAGCGACGCCGTGAGCGCCGCGGCGGCGGTGACGTCCGCCGGCACCCCGACGAGCACCGCGTCGTAGTCCCCTCGCGACGACGCCGTCACGCCCTGGTCGACGTCGGTGGCGACATCGACGTCCCACCCGGCGGCGCCGAGCATCCGGCACAGGACCTCACGGGCGACCGGGTCTGGTTCCACCACCAAGGCGGCGCCCTCCCTCGCCGGCTGGCCAATCTCCACGCGTCGCCTCTCCGTTGGTTCGTCGCCGCTCGTCGACTTGTCCGGCGCCCACCACCCCGGTGGGCGCCGCCCGACCGCCTCGCCCCGCGGTGCCCGCCGCGGACGGCCGCCGGCGAGCACCCCAGGATGGCATCTCTCGACGAATCCGACAAACCGCGAACGTTGCCGGGCGCGGTCGGCGGTGGCTCGCGTCGGCGCGCGCGATGTTCCCGTCGGCGCCGCGTCCCCCTTTCCTCGACAAGGCGGCCCGAGTAACCTCCGGCCGACCTGCCCCGGAGGAGAAAGGGAGACACGACGAGATGGCCAACAACGATCCGGCAAGAGCAATGGACAAGCTGTTCGACAAGGTGATCCTGGGGGTGGTGATCTTCGTCCTGATCGTCCTGCTCATCGCCTACCTATAGATCGACGGGGGCCCGCCTCGCGCCGCGGCGCGCCGCACGCACCGCACGTTCGAGGCCGCCAACTACCCCTCGGGTTGACGCGCGCCTCGCAATGCACACGTCCCCCGGGCACCAGGCACTCGGCGCCTTCGAGCACGTCGTCGCCGCCCAGAAGACCGGCGGGCAGCCGTTCTCCGGTCGGCACCCGTTCTCCGGAGCGATGAGGCGCAACCCCTCGGCCCGCGATGTCTGACTGTTCCGCACCGCACGGCCGACGCCTAGCCGGCGCGGCGGGGGCCTGAACGGGCTCGTCGCACCAGAAGGGCCTCGACGCTACGCTCGGCCGCCCGAGCGAGAGGAGCGAACGTGACCGACGACGTCAGTCCCGAGGAACAGCAGGAGATCGAGGAAGTGCTCGACAAGATCGAGGTCGTCGAAGACGACGAGACCACCGAGGACGACGCGCCCGCGTAGTCCACCCCGACAGTCTCCCCCGGCTTCGTCACCCTTCACGGAGAAAGAGGGGTTGCCGAGTGGGGGGCGGAATGGAGTTCTTGAAGCGGCGCGTCGCCCTGCCCGTGTGGGCGCTGGTGGTCGGGGGCCTCGTGCTCGTCGGGTTGGGCTCGGCGAGTGCGGCGAAGGAAGGCGCCACGGAGACAGAGAACGACCGCACCGAGGCAGTGGCGACCGTTCCCGTCGAAGACACGCTCCCGTTCGCATCAACGACGGAAGCGCCGACGACGACAAAGGCACCAACGACGACCGTAGCCACGACGCTTCCACGGAGCACGGTCGCGACGACAGCACCGCGAGTGGCGACCACACGCCCGCCGGCCACGACGCAGCCGACGGCGGCAGTCCAGCCAAGCACGTACTACCGCAATTGCTCAGAGGCGCGCGCCGCTGGGGCCGCGCCTGTCCGCCGAGGCGACGCCGGCTACGCGCCGCACCTGGACCGCGACGACGACGGGGTGGGGTGCGAGTAGACGGTGGAGTCACGCCATCCGACCCGGCTGCCGCATCCCGCGTGGTTTGGCGTCGGCGCGCCCAGACGCCCGACGCGCCGCCTGCCCGAAAGCCGCCGCATGCCGTCCCCGACGACGGTCAGGTCGAAGAGATGCGAGAGCCCAGCCGGGGGACGCGACACGCCGGTGACACCGGATGCTGTTCCGCTCCAGCCGCGATTGGCGTCGCGTTCTGGTCGGCTGGGGTACGTCGAACAGGCGCGGATCGCGGGCTCTGACTCCGCACGATCGTCCGCGACGCCTTCGACCGCTGGCGCGACCGGCTGTTCAAGCCCGGGAGTACGTCGACCTCCGTGCGAACGAGGCGAGCGCCTCGAGGTCACCGACGTCGCCGGTGAGCACCGCGCCGCCCGGTTCGCCGCGGCGACGACGAGTCCGTCCACCGCGGACCCCCTACGCGCTCAACCACTCGCCTTTCTGTCGCATGGAGACGTGCTCGCGAATGTCGGCCGTCTTCAGGAACCGAGTGACCTTCGCATCGGTTCGCTGGCGGCCCGTGAGGGACTCAACGAGCACAATCGACGCGACGATCGGCGGCCACAGCCCTTCCGCGACTCCTTCAGTTGTGCCGGTTCTCTCGTGTAAGCGCCAAGGGACTCGAACCCCGACCCCTTCGTTGTACGGGTGGCCGAGTTCGTCGCTGAGCCCGCTCGAACCGGTCCGGTGCTGGTCAGACCGTTGTGCGTTCCGCTCGAGACGGTTGGTGTCGGCGGGGTCCGCTGGATTGGAGTAGCAGCCGGAGTAGAAGTCCGCGAGGGAGGCGCGGCACTGGGATCCCCATGTTTCCCGCCGCGTGGCGCCCCTGTCCTCCTGGCACACTCGCACCGCTCCGTCATAGGGCGCTTGAGCAGTTCCCAGGGCGGAACAACTCACGGCTCCCCCGGAATGGGTCTCCACTAGGCGAATCTGGCGTCGCATTCTGTGCGGAGTCGCGCAACCGCGAATCGCGCGTAACGGCAGATATGGATCCGTGGCGCGTCGCCGAGCCGCTGTATACTGCTGCTGTATGTCAGCGACGCGCACGCAGGTCTACCTCACCGACGACCAGCGAAGGAAGATCGACGAGATCGCCCGAGCGGAGGGCGTCACCCTCGCCGAGGTGGTGCGCCGAGCGCTTGATGCCTACCTCGGGGCGGAACGCGACGCCGCCGCGGCGCTCGCCGGCACCTTCGGGGCCGACCCGAACGCGGGAGCACCGAGCCGCGACGAGTGGGACCGTGCCTGACATCCTCGTCGACACGGACGTCTTCATCGACCACCTCCGCGGCGCCGCCGAGCTGAAGCCGGGACGGCACCGGCTCCACTACTCGGTCATCACCCGAGCGGAGCTGTTCGCAGGATCGACCGGCACCGACCTGGCCGCTCGCGTCCTCGCGCCGTTCCGCGAGATCCCAGTGGACCGCGCGATCGCCGAACGGGCCGGTCGCATCCGACGGGAGGCGGGGCTGCGCATGCCGGATGCGCTCATTGCGGCGACCGCGGTTGAGCGGAATCTCGGACTCGTGACCCGCAACACGAAGCACTTCGACTCGGTCAGAGGGTTACGGATCCGGGCGCTTTCCTGAACGAGACGAGAGCTCGCCCCACGCATTGGTGTCAAGGCTGTGAGAGCCGGATCGGCGGCGAACCGCGCTGGTACGATCGCAGCCGTGGGCGAACGAGACGAGGGCTTCGACGAGTGGGTCGCACGGGTCGGTGGCCCTGAAGCGGTGGTCGCCATGGTTGATGACGTTCGGCGTCAGGTCGACGAAGGTCTCCTCCCTGGGTTCACCAACCGAGAGGACTTCCTCACACATCTCGCTCGCCGGTCTCGACGCTTGGCGTGAGCTGGCAGCTCTTCGTACGCCCTGCCGCCAAGCCGACCTCGAGAACCTCGAAGAAACCGACAGGCAAGCGCTGGCCTCCGAACTGTTGAGCTGGGTCGATTCCGGACCTCCGCGGGACACGCGCCGAAGTTCTTGGCGTCGAGATGTTCGATGACGACACGCCGAGCGGGTTCCGTGTGACGTACGTCGTCGATGACGACAACCAGCGAGTCCTTGTGGTCCGGATCCGTAAGCCTCCTCGAGATGGTTGAGGACGGCGGTCAGCCGGCCGGTTCACCAGCAGTTCCGTTGTCGTTCTGGCGCGCTCCGCACGTCCGACAGCAGCCCCAGCGCGGGCAATACCGAGCGGTAGTGGACGCGGCCGCGCTCACTAGTGCTGCGTCGCGATAGTTACAGTGATGTAGTTTAAGGGGATGCGACTTCCTGCCCTGGTGCTACGAGACGGTGATCGTGAAGAGCTGGAACGGCGTGCTGCGTCTCGAACCGACGGGGTGCGCGACGTGCAGCGCGCCGA
>JALYMX010000018.1 GCA_030773495.1 Actinomycetota bacterium
TCGAGCTCTTGACAGGGCAGTCGGAGGCCGTCGTCCGGCGACGCATGCACGAGTGGGGTATCGCGTTCCGTTCGGGCCCTCGGAACGCGCCCGCCCTGCGGCGCATCCGTCGACAACGGCGCCTCGCGTGGTTGGAGGCGGTGGTCGCCTCCTACGGCGAGTGTCGATCGACGGCGCGCATCGCGGCCGACTTCGGTTGCAGCCAGGAGACGGTCCGGCGCTGGTTGCTCGAGGCCGGCGTGTCGTTGCCGGGGCGAGGGTGCTGGGAGCGGCACGCCTCGGACAGAGCCGGCCTCTCATTGAACCGTTCGCCGGATGAGACCTCCGAGGATGTGCACGGCAGCGCTTGACCCTGGCAGCCCATCGAGCGCGGCCCGGTCGGAACGCTGTACCTGCAACTTCCGGCCGGGGCGAACGCCCCTCATCGCCCGGACGCCGGTTCTGTATCAGGCGGTTGTGCCGTAAGGGTCCGAATCACGCAGCGATAGGAGCGCGCCGTTGGGCCCGCACTCGAGGCGCCTTCTCTACGGCCGTAGATCGACGAGGACCTGGGCCGGCACGCGTTCTGCCAGGGCTTCGCTCATGACGCGCTTGTGGTCGGCGTCCACAGCGCTCGGCGCTCGGCTCGATCGTGGGGCTCGCCGCCCGTGCCCCGCTGACGATGTTCGACGAGGCGTACCTCGGCATGGACGCGCCGACGCGACGGTTGTTCCAGGAGGAGCTGCTGGCTGACTACGTCGAGCACCCCCCGCACGATTCCGCTGGGAGTGATCTGCACGGACGCCGGGCGAGTATCGATCCGCGTCGCTTCGTCGAGGCAAGGCTCGTCCGTCACGCCGCGAGACGGAACGGCGGGTAGGTGTCGGTGGCGAGGACGAAGGCGTAGCTGACGACTCGGTTGTGCCACCGCATGACGCCGACGGTGAAGCGGAACAGCGGTCGGGGGTAGCGGCCGCTGAACAGGATGGCGAACCAGGCTGCGGTCGACGTGAGCACCACGGCCACGTCGAGCACGACCAGCACGAGGTAGTGCGGGATGGCGAGGAACCACTTCACGAGGGGCATCCACCGGTTCAGGTCGCGGTGGACGTCGGGATACGGCACCTGCAAATGCACGGTCTGTTCTTCGTCGGTGGACGGGTACTCGTCACGGAGGAGCAGGAGGTAGGCGACCACCCGGTTGTGGAAGCCGAGGTAGGCGACGCTGAAGTCGAACCACCAGCGTGGGTACTTCTGGCGAGCGACGATCAGCATCAGGGACGGGAGGAACAGGACGCCGGCCGCGATGCACATGAACGAGGTGGGGTCGCCGCTCGAGGACCCTGCTGCGCCGATGGCGGCGAGCACGGCGAGGGTCGGGATGGCGAGGATCAGGCGGAAGGCCGCCGTGAGCCGGTTGCGGGGCTCCTCCGGGTAGTCGATGTCGAACCGGACGGGATAGACGGAACCGGTCGTCTCCATGGGTCAGGCCTTCGATGCGACTGGCCGGCGCGGGCAGTCGACGGAGACCGGCGCGAGACCGGCAGGCGTCGGTTGCTCATCCCCTGCGGGAACGGACGGCTGGGTGGGCTCGATCTCCAGGTGCGGCAGGATTCGGTCGAGCCACTTCGGGAGCCACCAGTTGCGGTCGCCGAGGAGCTCCATGGTGGCCGGGACGACCACCAACCGGACGAGCGTCGCATCGAGGAAGACGGCGACGGCGAGCCCGAGACCGAAGATCTTGAGCTCTCGCATGTCCTCGAGCGTGAATGACGCGAAGACGACGACCATGATGGCGGCGGCTGCGGTGATCACCCTGGCGGTGGAGGCGACGCCGTCGGCGACCGAGGTGTTGGCGTCGCCGGTCCGCAGGTACTCCTCGCGGATGCGGGAGAGCAGCAGGACCTCGTAGTCCATCGAGAGTCCGAAGACGACGGCGAAGAGCATCATCGGGATGAACGGGTTGATGGGGCCGCCTTCGATGCCGATGAGCCCGCCGGCCCATCCCCATTGGAAGACGGCGACGACGATGCCGTAGGCGGCGCCGATGGTGAGGACATTCATGAGGACGGCCTTGAGCGGCACCAGCAGGGATCGGAAGACGATCAGCAGCAGCACGAATGACATGGCCAGCACGGCGCCGAAGAAGATGAGCATCCTCTCGGCGAGATAGTCGGTGATGTCAATGGCGATTGCGGCTCCTCCGGCGACCTCGACGTCGAGGCCGGTGCCGGCCGTCGCGGCGGGGATGACGTCGGCGCGGAGCCGGCGGACGAGTGCGGCGGTGGCTTCGTCCTGGGGAGCGGTGGTGGCGACGAGGCTCATGAGGTGGGCACTCGGCTGGGCCGGGTCGTTGGCGATCGGGGCGGTGACGGCAGCGACGCCGTCGGTGCGCACCAGGACGGCGTGGAGGGCGGCGACGGAGTCGGCGGACTCGCCGACGACGGTGATGAGGAACGGGCCGTTGAACCCGTCGCCGAACCCTTCGGCCAGCAGGTCATAGGCCTGCCTGGTGTCGGTGCCCTCGGGGAAGTTCCCTTCGTCGGCCCAGCCGAGGCGGAGGCCGGCGACCGGCACCGCCAGGAGGACCAGCACGACGCTCGCCCCGACCAGCCAGCGGAGCGGGTTGCGCTGGACGGTGCGGCTCCACCGGTAGGCGAGGGTCGCTTCCATTGGCTTCGCAACCCGTCGAGGGACGGCGCGCCGCAGCGGCCGGACGGCCAGGCTCGCGAGCAGTGTGAGGAGGGCGAAGGCGCCGCCGAAGGCGGCGAGCGGCGCCAACCCGATGCCGAGCCCGAGCAGGGCGACGGACGTGAAGCCGGCGGCGATGAGGCCGCGCCAGCGGGTGAGCTCGACCCGATCACGGGCGAAGCCCAGCAGCGCCGGGAGCAGCGTGGTGGACGTGAACATGGTGGCGAGCACGGTGGCGGAGACGCCGATGCCCATGCCGCCGACAGATCCGACGCCCACGAGGAGCAGGCCGAGCATCGAGATCATCACGGTGGTGCCGGCGAAGATCACGGCTCGCCCGGCGGACTCCATCGCGATCACGGTTGACGCACGGGCCGAGCGCCCGGAGTGAAGTCCTTCCCGGTAGCGGGAGACGATGAAGAGGGCGTAATCGATGCCGACGCCGAGCCCGATCATCATCCCGAGGACGGTGGCGTCGCTTGGGATGGTGAAGACGTTGGTCAGGAGCAGGGTCATCCCCATGCCGGCGGCGACGCCGCCGAGCGCGACGGCGATCGGGAGGCCCATGGCGAGCACCGACCCGAAGGCCAGGATCAGGACGAGCATGGCGAAGGCGAGGCCGAGGAGCTCGGTCTGCGGCGGTTCGATCACGGCCAGGTACTGGCCGCCCGCGAAGACCTCGAGGCCGTCGATCGCAGGCGCGTGCTCGCTGATCGCCTTGCCGAGCTGGCCGGACTCGGCGTCGTCGACGTCGGAGGACAAGTTGACCTGGGCGTAGGCGACTCGGCCGGCCAGGGGCCCATCCCGCGCGATCTGGCTCTGGCCGCGCTGGGCGTAGGGCGAGACCACGGTCGCACCCGGGTGCTGCGGCTCACCGTCGTCGTCGGGGAACCCGGCGCCGACCGTTGCGAACAGTCCTTCCATGGCGGCCCGGACCTCGGGGTCGTCGATGCCTTGGGCTGCCCTGAACACGATCGTGCCGGTCTGCCCGCCGGTGCCGAGTTCGGGGAAGTGCTCAGCCAGCACGGCGAACCCGGCGGCGCTGCCGGAGCCGGGCACCTGGGCGTTGCCGCTGAACTGCGAGCCGACGGCGCCAGCTGCGCCAAAGATGGCGACGAAGGCGACGAGCCAGAGCCCGATGGCCTTGGTCCGGTGATCGAAGCACCAGCCGGCGACCCGGCCGAGGAGTGACGTTGGGCGTGGGGTTGCTGCTGACGTGGGCATGAGCCCATGGTCGTGATGTCCGGCGCTCGCCACATCGGGACTCCGGCCATTCGACACCGGCCGATCGGACGGTTGCCGTCTCGTACTTTCGGCCGATCCGCCGGCTGGCGGACTTCCTTAGAGTGGGGTCGTGCTCCGGGACGCGGCTCGTTCGTTGTGGGCCGAGCCCCGCGTTCCCGATGCGCCCGGGCGGGTCTGGCGGGACTGGGCGCTCGTCTCGGCGCTGGTGCCCGTGGTGGTGCTCGAGGGAGCGTTCCGGGAGGACCTGGTGTGGCGGGCGCTCTCCATGGCGGTCGCGCTGGCTCTGCTCCCGACGTTGCTGTGGCGGAGGACGCACCCGCTCCAGTCCGTCGTCGCCGCCTTCGGCCTGCTCGCGGTCGTGGACGTCGCCTCGCTCATCCTCGGCGACGACTGGCGGGGCCTGGATGCCACCGTCTTCGTGATCTTGTTGGTGTACGCGCTGTTCCGCTGGGGCTCCGGTCGTGACGCCGTGATCGGGCTGGCGATCCTGTCGATCCCGGTGCTGCTGCACGCCTTCGACGCCCTGCACTCGGACGCCGACGAGGTCCCGCTGAGCGAGGTGGCTGAAGGTGCCTTGTTCGTGCTCCTGGTGGCGGCGGTCGGTGCCTCGGTCCGCTACGCGGACAAGGCCCGTCGCCGGGGGATGGATCAGATGAAGCTCCTCGAGCGAGAGCAGCTGGCACGCGAGCTCCATGACACCGTCGCCCACCACGTCTCGGCCATCGCCATCCGGGCCCAGGCCGGCCGCGTCGTGGCCTCCACGGATCCGGGCGCCGCGGCGGAGGCCCTCGCCGTCATCGAGCAGGAGGCCTCTCGAACCCTCGCGGAGATGCGCACGATGGTCGGCGCCCTCAGGCAGGGAGAGGAACCGGACCTCACACCGCAGCGCGGCGTCGCCCAGATCGAGGACCTCGCCACCAGCCCCGGCGAACGGCCGCGGGTCGAGGTCGAGCTCTCCGGAGACCTCGACGGGCTGCGACCTTCCGTCGATGCCGCCATCTTCCGCCTCGCCCAGGAGTCGATCACCAACGCAGTGCGCCACGCCCGCCACGCCACCCGCGTCCAGGTGGCGGTGCGGGGCGAGCCCGACTGCGTCCGCATGACGGTGCACGACGACGGCGATCCGGGACCGTTCGATCCCAGGACGGCGACCGGGTTCGGGCTGGTCGGGATGGCCGAACGGGCGAAGCTGCTCGGCGGCACCCTCGAGGCAGGGCCCACCCGGAACCGGGGATGGACCGTCACGGCTGTGCTCCCGCGGGGCGCCCGCCCGTGAGCATCAGCGTCCTGCTCGCGGATGACCAGGAGATCATCCGGACCGGGCTCCGGATGATCCTGGACGCCCAGCCGGACATCGAGGTCATCGGCGAGGCCGCCGCCGGCGCCGAAGCCGTCACGCTGGCCAAGCAGCTCCGGCCGGACGTCTGCCTGTTCGACATCCGCATGCCCGGCCTCGACGGGATCGAAGCAACCCGCCAGCTCGCCGGACCCGACGTCGCCGAGCCGCAGGCCGTGGTCGTCATCACCACCTTCGATCTCGACGAGTACGTCCATGGCGCCCTCAAGGCAGGCGCACGGGGGTTCCTGCTGAAGGACGCCGGGCCCGAGCTGCTCGTGCAAGCCATCAAGGCCGCCGCCAACGGCGATGCGCTCATCGCACCGAGCGTCACCGCTCGGTTGCTCGCCACGTTCGCCCACCGACGCGACGGCACGGCTCCGCCGCAGCCCGTCGCCCCACTGACCGACCGGGAGGAACAGGTGCTGGTCGCCGTCGCACGGGGCCGCACCAACGCCGAGATCGCCACCGAGCTCTTCATCAGCCTGAGCACGGTCAAGACCCATCTCGGCAGCTTGATGAACAAGCTCGGCGCCCGGAACCGGGTCGAGATCGCCATGTGGGCGCACGAAACCGGACGAATCGGCGCCTGACGCGGACCATTCGGCAACGAGCGTGCACGGCGAGCCGGGCTGTCTAGGCCGGAGAGGCCATGGCAGCAGTCAACTCCCCGGCTCCGGACGTCGGTGCGACCCGTCACGCGCGTCCACGCGTTGACACGAACGGCTCGGCGCGACATTGGGCGGACCGTCTCGCTTGGCTGGCCGGGCGCACCGACGGCCGACCGCTGCGACCGCGTGACGGGGCGCTACCCACGCTGCCAAACCTGCGCTAATGGACCCGATCTACGCACGGCCATCACCGGCCTCGCAGACCACCCATACACGAGGTTGGTGGAGATCCCGATTCAAGCGCGGCCCGAAGGGGCTCCGAACGCGCGCTCCATAACAATCCATGTATGGAGGCGCCGCTCGCGCCGGGAGCGGTGCTGGCAGGCTCGGTGACGGCGGCTTGTAGGAGGAAAGGGGGGCGTGCAGACACGGGTGGTGAGCAGCTCGAGGTCCTCGTTGT
>JALYMX010000019.1 GCA_030773495.1 Actinomycetota bacterium
CGCCCGGCGACGGACCGCGACCGCCTCAAGGCGATCCGCGAGTGGGCGAGGAGTCATGGTCACCCCGATCTCAGCTCGCGGGGGCGGATCCCGCGGGGGATAGTCGAGGAGTACGAAGCGGCACACGGCAGGTAGACAGCCCCTGCGTCTCTCGCTCTCCGCGCTTGCTCCCCGCTGAGGAGCAGGCGATGCGGGCGCTTGCCTAGCTAGGCACAGGCCGAGGTTCCAAGACACCTTCCGCGCCGGCGCGCGAGGCCCCCTCACCATGCCGGGCGAAGTTGTGGCACCACTCCGATCCGTAGACGTTGCCGTTACCGGGCGCGAGGTAGGTGCCGTTATCGGGCGCCCACCGCCGCGCGGCCAGGACGCTCCACCGCGGCGCCTTTGGCGGAACAGCAGGCCATAAAGGAGCCGCCGTGCGGTTGAGACGGGAAGCAGTGGGCGGATCCGCACTTTCTTGGCTTCCCACAACTCGTCCGCCTCGAAGTCCGCTCGGTCGACGGGAACGGAAGGATCCACAGGGGATACACGCACTGGCCATTCGCCTTCCCGTAGTACACCGAACGGGCGTACCCCGCTGTCGGCGACAACGGCTCTATCAGAGCTGCTCGCCGCGTCCTCGCGGACAACGGGAGGCCAGACCCGGACGAGGCAGTACTGGAGCGGCCCCGGGCGACGGCCCGCTCCGCCTCCCGGGCGGCGTCCCGGGCGCGATGGCGTGGCGCTTGTCGTAGGTCTTGCGGCCACGGGCCGGTAGCTCGACGCCCTCCGCAGCTTCCTCGGGGGACGAGGTGAGTGCCTTCGTCGTCTGACAGAACCGCTACCACTACCGATACCCGGATGGCGGAAGGGCACGGTTGGCAGGAATCGGCCATTGACACGCCTTTGTCGGGAGCTGATACTTGGCCGCGGTGCTCCCTCAGGGGGAGCGGGCAGCGGGGGGAGGAACAATGGGCGCGCCTCAAGTTACGATCGCGGTCGAGCCGCTAGAGTCCGGGGTGGTGGTGTATGCCCCACTGGCGCCGAGGTCGGCGGGCAGCGCGGCGAACGGGCAGGTCTCGCTCAAGCTCTCGCTGCGCAACAACGGCAGCGGTGCGGTCCGCGTCAACCAGGTGAGGGTGTCGTTCATCGGTACGCCAGCCGTGAGCCCCGTGACGATCCCGCTCAGCCTCGACATCGCCAAGGGCGCAACGCGATCCTGGTTCTTCGAAGCCAGCCAGAACATCCTCGTGCCCGTCCCGGCACCTGCATCGATCCGAGTCGCCATCTCCTGCGACGGTTTCGACACTCCGGCTTCTGTCATCCTCCCGCTCGGCCCTCACAAGAGCCCGACGCCGGCGGGCAGCTACCGATTCCCGGCTCGCGCTCGCGACCTCCGGAAGGGCGAGTACTGGTCCGGACTGAGCACCACCCACGCGTCCGCCGGCGACGGGGGCCAGCTCTTCGGCTATGACCTGGTCGTCGTCGCGTGGGATGCCACGATCTTGCAGTGGTCCGAGGTCCTCCCGGGAAAGGCCGGGGACAAGAACGAGCACTACAGGATCTGGGGCAAGCCCATCTACGCGATGGCGGCCGGCACCGTCGTCGCTTTCGCCAACGACCGCCCGACGAACCCGAAACCCGGCGAGGACCTGTCTCCGCCCGACCCGGTCGAGGGCAACCACTTCTACATCCAGCAAGGCGACGAGCTCGTGCTCTACGCCCATCTCCAGAAGGGGTCGCTCAACTCCTCGCTGCTTTCCATAGGAGCCGCCGTGCAGGCCGGTGCTTTTCTCGGGCTCGCCGGCAACTCCGGCAACTCCACGGGCCCCCATCTCCACATCCACAGCATCCAGGCGACGGCGCCGTGGGCGGGCCCGCTCCGTCCCCTGCCGTTCAACGGCCTGCACGTCATCGACCGTACGGCCATCAAGCCTCCCGACCCCGCGGGCCCGTGGGTCAACGCCGACGACCAGGCGTTGCCGAGCGTCCGGTCCGCCATCTGGCCCGAACCGACGGCGCCGACCTGGTACCCGCCGGGCTGGGGCGAGGTCGCCCGCCATGGCATCCCCCAGTCGCAGTACCAGGTCGAGTTCGAGCGGATCTCGAAGTCCGGGTACCGGCCGGTCTGGGTCGACGGCTACGACGTCAACGGCGAGACGTTCTTCAACGTCATCTTCCGCCCCAACGACGGCACCGGGTGGGCGGCCCGCCACGGCCTGACGTCCGACGCCTACCAGAGCGTCTTCAACACGTTCACCGCCCAGGGGTTCCGCCTGGTCCACATCGAGAGCTACCTGGCAGGCGGCGGCATCCGCTACGCCCCCATCTTCGTGCGCTCGACCGGGCCGGCGTTCGTCGCCTACCACGGCCGCACTGCTGATGACCACCAGCAGCAGTTCAACGACGTGACGGCGGACGGGTTCAGGCCGATCAACATCAGCGCGGTGTCGATCGACGGGCAACGCAGTTACGCGGCGCTGTACGAGAAGCGTGACGTGGGCAGCTTCTTCGCCAAGAGCTTCGTCACCCCGGCCGAGTACCAGACCCACTTCGACCAGAACGCTGCCGCCGGGCGGCGCCTCGTCTACCTCGGGGCCTACACGCACAACGGGAGTCCCCGTATCAGCGCCATCTGGCACCAGAAGCCGCAGGTCAGCCTGGTCGCCCGTCATGGCCTAACGAGCGGCCAGTACCAGGCGGAGTTCGACGCCCGGCTGGCCGCAGGCTTCCTGACGCGTGCCGTGGCCGGCTACGAGGAGGCCCGTTCCCACCGCTTCGCCGCCTTCTGGACGAAGTAGGGGGACTGAACCGGGCCTCGCGGGCCGGCATCACGAGCGTCCTTCGTTCGCGGCGGCATCAGCGAGGCGCGACCCACGTCGTCGCGAGCGATGTCTCGTAGGTGGCGATGTCCCACCCGGTCGTCTTGGTGAGGAGGAGGTAGATCTCCGCCTGGCCGAGCACGCTGGCCGTGTCGATGAGCCAGTCGAGGTCGCAGGCGGCCGGCAACAGGCCGTCGTCGACCAATCGCGCGCCAGCACCCGGCGAAGGCCTCGCCGGTCTCGTCGCGGCCGGCCTGCATAGTGGCGGCGATGCCTGGTTCCACTGCCTCGGGCTGTTGCGCGACACCGAGCAGCGGCCCGGCGCGCTCCATCAGCCCTGCGCTCACACCGGCCATCCGACCGATGCGCTCCGCTCTTGTGGGCGCTGTCATCGCCGCCCGGAACCAGTCCCGGTCCACGTCGGTGATGGGCTGGGGTCTCCGCCGACGGCCACGTCGAGGCAGCGCTGGAGGAGCGCGGCCTTCGTGGCGAACCGCACGTACACCGTGCGCTCGGCGACGCCGCCGGGCTCGGCGACGTGGGCGAGGGTGGTGGCCGCATAGCCCGTGCGGCAGTGGCACCGCCTCGGGGGCGTGGAAGAACGGGCCGCCCGCCGCTTGCGTCCACATACGATCTTTGGAGTGCGCCGGACGGAAGTGACGGCCGCCGAACAGGCGGATCTCGAATCGGCTGCTAGCGCGGTCGCCTCGGCGGCACGTGTCCTTGCGGATGTGGCTGAGCACAGGAACTGGAAGCCCGCTCAAGGATCGCCTGCCGAAGCCGAAGCTGCGGAGGCAATTGCACACGGGGTGAGTACCGTCTTGCTCCCGGCCATGTGGCGCGCAGTGGTCGAGTTCGCAAGCGCCGCTGTCGAGCACGGAGAGGCCTTGGCAGCCATTCTGAGGGTTGGCCACACCCTTACAGTGCGCATGATCGCCCGCGGCGCGATTGAAAGCGCTCAGGCAGCGTGTTGGCTCCTCGAACCAACGCATGGCGGCATCGGCACTGCCGAGGCGCGCGTCACAGCAGTGCAGCGAGCAGCGCGAGGTCAGCTTGTCGAGCTCTTCAGTCTTCGTCACTATCGCGACACTCTGGAGAAGCTTGGTTAAAACGAGTCCCAGCGACTCGGCCCGTGTGGGTCTAACGAGAGCCCGCAAGGAACTCAAGGAACTTCGGACCAGCCTCGTAGCGGCATTCGGCGACGGCACCATTGTAAATGGCGAACCATCGAGCTGGCGGCTGGGCGGAGCGGCCGATGGACCAGCCGCTCCTCCTACGCTTCCGCGACGAAGGGATCGTCGGGATCTGCTCCAGCGTGGAGGGCCCGGCTCGGAGGAGGAGTTGATGGATCCCCGGGGGACCCGTCAACGTCTCGTGCGCGCCGCCGAGTGGATCACGCGGTTGGTCCATCTCGGGCGCAGGCTGTAGAAGCGCCGGAGTGAGCCGGACGGCCGCAGCCGTCGCCTCGTTGCGGCCCGGCGCCCGGCTCCTGCTTGGGGAGGTCCTCGGCGTGGGGTTCGACCTTCGGCGTCTGCCGTTGGGCCTCTTCCTCACCCGGCTCCTGGCGTTCCAGGCGTCCGCGTCCTCCGGCTTCGTCTCGTTCCCTCGACAGACATCTCGTCGGGTCTCCCGAGGCGTCGGGGTGACGCCACTTGCGGCCACGGTTGCCCACAGCCAACCTTCCTCGGGTAACCGTAGACACCCTGGTCGTCCGGCCTGCGGCGGCAGTGAAAGGGCGGGGGAGTGGTGTCAAGATCTGCTCATCGAGCTCGGTGCCGCAGGGCCTTCAGGAGCAGACGGAGCAACGGCGGGCGCCGTTGGGAGCGGCGCCTCCCGCCGGCGACGGAGCCGCCGTGGCGCGCACGACGCCGTGTTCATCAGCTACCGACGCGAGGACGCCTCGGGGTTCGCCGGGCGGCTCCATGACGACCTGACCGAGCACTTCGGGCCCGCACGGGTCTTTCGTGACGTCGAAACGATCGAGCCGGGAGCCGACTTCGCCGACGTCATCGGGAAGTCGCTCGAGTCGTGTAGAGCCTTCGTGGCCGTGATCGGCAGGGAATGGGTCGTCAGCTCCGACGGTCGGCGGAGGCTCGACGACCCTACGGACTGGGTCCGGGTCGAGGTGGCGGCCGCCATCGAGCGCGACGGCGTCACCGTGCTCCCCGTTCTGGTCGAGGGCGTCTCGATGCCGGAGGCCGACGAGCTTCCGGAGCCGCTGCGCCCGTTGACCCGGTACAACGCCCTGGAGGTCAGCGACAGCCGCTGGGACTACGACGTCCAGCGCCTCGTCGATCGTCTCGAGGCCGCCGTGGGGCGGGGGCAAGCGCGCCGGCGGGCGCGACTGCGCCGCGTGCTCGTGCCCCGCAGCGCCGGCGGAGCGGCGGCGAGGCTCCTCAT
>JALYMX010000020.1 GCA_030773495.1 Actinomycetota bacterium
GGTCTCGGGCGGCACGGGCAACGGGCGCTCGGCGGCCACGTGCAGCAGGGCGTCGAGCAGCAGCAGCAGGCCGGCGCCGCCGGCGTCGACCACGCCGGCCTCCTTGAGCACGGCGAGCTGCTCGGGCGTACCGGCCAGGGCGTCGGCGGCCGCTGCCCGTGCCGCGTCGAGCACCTCGACCAGCCCACCGCCCGCCTCGGCCGCCCGGCAGGCGTCGTCGGCGGCCGCCCGGGCGACCGTGAGCATGGTTCCCTCCACCGGGTGCATCACCGCCCGGTACGCCGCTTCGGTGGCCGCCCGCAGGGCCCGGGCCACGTCGCCGGCGCCGGCACCCTCGGCATCCCGCCACGCCTCGGCCATGCCTCGCAGGACCTGGCACAAGATGACCCCGGAGTTGCCACGGGCGCCCATGAGCGAGCCGTGGCAGATGGCCCGACACACCTCGGACATGTCGTCGGCGCCGTCGAGCGCCTTCACCACCGACTCGACGGTGAGGGCCATGTTCGTCCCCGTGTCGCCGTCGGGCACCGGGTAGACGTTCAGCCGGTTCACCGCCTCGCGGTGGTCGCGCAGCGCGTCGCGGTACGCCGTCATCACGGCGCGCACGTCCACGGCGCGGAGCTGCTCGAGGGCGTTCATCCGGGCCGATGGTAACCTCGCCCGCATGGCAGCGGTCTGCGACCTGTGCGGGAAGCACCCCTCCTTCGGCTCGAGCATCAGCCACTCGCACCGGCGCACCAAGCGGCGCTGGAACCCCAACATCCAGCGGGTGCGGGCCATCGTGGCCGGGGTGCCCCGCCGGCTGCACGTGTGCACGTCGTGCATCCGCGCCGGCAAGGTCACCAAGGCCGTCCACTAGCGCCCATCGGTGGCCGGTGCCCGCCTCGGCGGCGGGGCCGGCGTTTCGTTTCCTCGCCGTTCCTGCGGCAGCTAGGTGCGCCATCCGCCCGTACCCACCGCATGGATGTCGGAGGTGCTGCGCCCGCGGGGACGGGCCCCCGGTCAGACGGACCGCTCCCACCCGGGGTCGACGGGCCCCACGCCGGCCCCCAGGGCGAAGCCGGCGGCGACGGCCCGCAAGCAGAAGTGCTTGGCGGCCACGCAGGCATCGGCCGGGTCCATGCCCCGGGCCAGCTCGGCGCACACGGCGGCAGCCAGCACACACCCCGTGCCGTGGGTGTGACGGCCCGGGGCCCGCTCGGCGTCGAGCCACCTGGGCTCGCCCTCGCCGCCCACCACGAGGCAGTCGGGCGATCGCTCGCCTCCGAGGTGGCCACCTTTCACCAGGGCGACGCCCGCCCCCATGCCCACCAGGGCGCGGCCCGCCTCGACCATCGCCTCCCGGTCGCCCACCTCGAAGCCCACCAGCCGCGACGCCTCGGGCAGGTTGGGCGTCACCACCGTGGCCAGGGGGAGCAGCTCGTCGCGCAGCACGTCGACGGCGTCGTCGGCCAGCAGGGGGTGCCCGTGCTTGGACACCGACACGGGGTCGACGACCAGCCGCGACAGCCCGGCGGAGCGCACGACGCCGGCCACCTCCCGCACCAGCTCGCCCGACGCCAGCATCCCCGTCTTCGCCGCGTCCACGCCGATGTCCGACGTCACGGCCTCGACCTGCGCCCGCACCAGAGCCGGGGACAGGGTCTCCACGGCGTGGACCCCCACGGTGTTCTGGGCGGTCACCGCCACCACGGCGCACGTCCCCCACACCCCGTGGGCCTCGAAGGTCTTGAGGTCGGCCACGATGCCGGCGCCGCCGCCGGAGTCGGTGCCGGCGATGGTGAGCGCCACCGGGCGGGGCGCCGTCAGTGTCGTCTCCCGGCCGGGGCCCCAACCCCGGCCTCCTCGCCGAAGCGGGGCCCCATCCCCGCCGGCGCCGTCATGGCAGGGTTGCCTGGGTGACCGGGCGGCGGACGAGGAACGGGCCCAGGGCGAGGACGTCGATGGGGGCCGACCCGAAGCACTCGAGGGCGTCGCGCGGGTCGTCCACCATGGGCCGCCCGGCGGTGTTGAAGCTGGTGTTGACCAGGACGGGGACGCCGGTGCGGCGCTCGAAGGCCTCGAGCAGGCGGGCGGTCAGCGGCTCGGACGCCGCGTCGACCGTCTGGGCGCGGGCGGTGCCGTCCACATGGACGACGGCCGGGATGCGCGGCGCCCACTCCGGTCGCACCCGGTGCACGAACAGCATGTAGGGGCTGGGCAGCACGCCCTCGAAGACCTCCGCGGCCCGTGCGGCGAGTGTGACCGGGGCGACGGGCCGGAACTGCTCGCGCCCCTTGACGTCGTTGAGCCGCTCGACGTTGGCCGCCGAGCGGGGGTCGGCGAGCAGGCTGCGGTTCCCCAG
Source organism: Actinomycetota bacterium (assembly GCA_030773495.1). Taxonomy (GTDB): domain Bacteria; phylum Actinomycetota; class Acidimicrobiia; order Acidimicrobiales; genus JALYMX01. Next base: position 2,345 of record JALYMX010000020.1, read on the forward strand.
GGCGCGTGGGCCGTACTCGCTGCGGCCCTGGAACCACCCCACCACGCCGTCGCCGGCCAGCACGTCGGCGACGGCCTCGGCCACGTCGGGGGGACGCTCGAAGGCGACGCCGGCGGCGGTGAGGGCGACGCCCAGCTCGTCGTCGCTCCAGCCGCGCCCGAGGCTGGCGGTGGGCATCGGTGCCACCACGTCGCCCAGGGCGTGGGCCACGTGGAGGGCGGCGCCGAGGGCCGTGCCAGCGTCACCGGCCGCCGGTTGCACCCACACGTGGTCGAACGGCCCCTGCTCGGCGAGGCGGGCGTTGGCCACGCAGTTGAGCGCCACCCCGCCGGCCATGGTGAGGTGGCGGTCGCCGGTGCGGGCGTGCAGCCATCGCGCCAGGTCGAGGAGGACCTCCTCCAGCCGCGTCTGCACGCTCGACGCCAGGTCGGCGTGCTCGGGCGCCATGGCCTCGCCCGGCCGGCGCCGCTTCACCAGGGCCGCGAGCTCGAGGGCCTCGACCACGAACCCGCCGTCGTCAGTCGCCCGCACGGCCGACCGCAGCTCGCCGAGGAACCGGGGCTCCCCGTAGGAGGCCAGGGCCATCACCTTGTACTCGTCCGACGACCGCCGGAAGCCCAGGTGCTCGGTGACCTCCTCGTAGAGCAGCCCCAGTGAGTGGGGCAGGTGCTGGGAGGCGAGGACCTCGAGGCCGCCGTCCACGCTCCGCCCGGCCAGGTGGGAGGCCTGCTCGCCCCGCCCGTCGAGGACGAGCACGCTCGACGACGGGTAGGGCGCCGCCAGGTGGGCGGAGGCGGCGTGGGCGACGTGGTGGGGCACGAACCGCACGCAGGCGGGGTCGAGGCCGGGCAGGGCGGTGCGCAGGAACGCCGGCGCCCGCCGGGCGTAGAGGGTGCGTAGGCCCTCCCAGCCGTCGGCGGTGAGGTCGTCGCCGGGAGCCGGGGCCAGGGCCGGGTCGTAGGAGTAGGCCACGGCGTCGAGGTCCTCCGGGGCCAACCCGGCGCCGGCCAGGCACCACGCCGCCGCCTGCTCCGGCAGCTCCCAGGTGGAGAACGGGACGGCGACCTTGCCGTGCTTTCGGCGGGTGAAGCGCTCCTCCTCGGCCGCCGCCAGGGTCACGCCGTCGACGACCAGCGCTGCGGCCGGGTCGTGGAAGACGGCGTTGATGCCCAGGACGGTGGCCATTCGCTCCCGCGAGTCGGTTGAGAAAAGGCACGCCGTGTGCTCGACGCGCCACGCCGACGCCCTGTCCCTGCCAGGCGCCGCCAACTTCTTATCCAAACTACCTATAGAGAATTCACAACTCAACGATCCCCTCGCCGCGCGCGCCCGTCCCGGGAACGAGATGGCCCACGACGGCGTTGAAAGGAGTCCGAGGTGCACAGCGCCCTCGGGACCCTCACTTCCCATGGCGACTCGACCAGACACCGAACCCCAAGAGGACCTCGTCCGGCTCTACCTGAACGAGATCGGACGGCACCGCCTGCTCACCAAGGCCGACGAGGAGCGCCTCGGGCGCGCCATCGAGGAGGGGCGGGAGGCCGCCGAGGAGCTGGCGGCAGGGTCCGCCCTCACCGCCGCCCGCCGGCGCGAGCTGCGTGCCCGCGTGGTCGCCGGCGAGCGAGCGACCACCGAGTTCTGCCTGGCCAACCTGCGCCTCGTGGTGTCGATCGCCAAGCGGTACCAGGCGTCGGGGCTGCCCCTGCTCGACCTCGTCCAGGAGGGCAACCTCGGGCTCATCCACGCCGTCGAGAAGTTCGACTACCGCAAGGGGTTCAAGTTCTCGACCTACGCCACCTGGTGGATCCGCCAGGCCATCACCAGGGGCATCGCCAACACTGGTCGCACCATCCGCCTCCCGGTCCACGCCGGCGACCTGGTGAACCGGGTGGAGCGGGCCCTGGCCCGCCTGGAGTCCGAGCTGGGCCGCCGCCCCACCGACGCCGAGCTCGCCGAGGAGGTCGACCTCAGCGTGGAGAAGGTCGTCGAGGTCCTGGCCATCGCCTCCGACCCGGTGTCCATCTCGGTGCCCCTGTCCGAGGAGGGCGACGCCGAGCTGGGCGACGTGCTGGAGGACTCCACCGCCCTCTCGCCTCTCGAGGAGGCCGTGGCCGCCGCCGTGCCCTCGGAGCTGGCCCGCCTGCTGGGCGTGCTCGACGAGCGAGAGCGCCAGATCCTGCGGCTCAGGTACGGCCTGGACCAGGGCGAGCCGAGGACGCTGGAGGAGGTCGGTGAGTGCATGCGCCTCACCCGCGAGCGGATCCGCCAGATCGAGACCCGCGCCCTGTGCAAGCTGCGCCACCCGTCGCTCGACACCGGGGCACGCGAGCTGCTGTTCGGGTAGGGCCTACGGCCGGGCCAGCCACGGGCTGGGCAGGTCGATGAACTCGGGGCCTTCGATCAGCGACATCCACTCGGCGAACAGGGCGGCATCGTCGGGCGGCAGCTCCTGGCTCTCGCCCTTGCGGGCGTCCGCTTCGGAGGTGAAGTAGTCGATCGCCGTGACCGGGCCGTCAGGATGCCAGGCGCGGAGGGCGCCGAGCAGGTCGGGGCGCAGCTCGGCGAGGCGGTCGGCGGCCTCCTCCTCGATGGCCCGCATGCGGGCACGGTCCCGAACGCCGGCGTGCATGAACTGCACGAACCCGGCGTCGTCGGAGCCGCCAGTCAGGACGACGTCGACCTCGCGGCAGTCGACGAACGACGGGCGCTCCAGGTGCCGCGAGGTCTCCTGCCACCAGGCGCCCTGCTCGGGCCGGGCGCTGTTGGCCGCCGCCGCCTCCTCCGACTCGAAGCGGGCGGCGGCGACGAAGCGACCGTCGGCGGCCACGCCGGCGGTCGACCCCAGCCATCCGATGGCGCCGCCGGCCACGTCGGCCAGCCACCGGTCCCACTGCCGCCGCATCGCCGCCTCGTCGGCGGCCACGCCCTGCACGATCTGGATGAACACGTCTCGCCTCCGCTCGCTCGTGCCCGCATGCCCCGCCGCAGCAGCGGACAGCATGCCAGGAGCCCCAACGAGGCGGCAGGCGGGGGGGGGACTACCGCTGCGGTGCTGGAGCCAAGGCCTCGTCGGCTGCCGGAACCGCATTCATCAACCTCGGCCCAACACGCCGCCAAACGTGCGCCGCCCGCCGGCCGCTCCACGGTTCGGTGAAGCCTGATGCCCGCCACGCGGGCCCCAGACGGCGGAGAACCGTGGCCGGGGCGGCCGAGGGCCGGGGGCTAGCGTGGCCGGGTGAAGGTGACCATGCTGCTGTGCGACGCCGCCCAGGTGGCCGACGGGAAGCTGTACGTCCTGGGGGGAGGCTGGAGCGTCACCGGGCCCGACCCGGCGCCCTCGGCCATCGCCATCAAGCTCGAGGTCGACTGGCACGAAGCCGCCATGCCGCATCACTGGGAGCTGTTCCTCGTCGACGCCGACGGGCGGGAGGTCTCGTTCGAGACGCCGGATGGCACGCAACTGGTGGAGATCCGGGGCGACTTCGAGGTGGGCCGGCCGCAGGGCGTGCCGGCGGGAACGCCCGTCGACCTGCCCCTGGCCATCAACCTCGGCCCGCTGCCTCTCCCGCCCGGCGGCCGCTACACCTGGCGCTTCACCATCGACGGCGAGAGCGACGAGTCGTGGTCACTCGGGTTCACGACCCGTCCGCACGTGGCGGTGTGACCACGCACCCGTACCGGCGCGCGACCGAAGCGTGCGGTCAGTCGGCAGGCACGGCGTCGGCCAGGTGGGCGGCGGCGCGGAGGTGCTCTGTCAGGGCGGCGAGCGATGCCGAGGCGTTGACGCCGCTGGTCGACGGCATGACGTAGGCGGGGCGCCCTCCGAAGCCGGACGGTTGCACGCCGGCCCTGGCGGCGGCGTCGACGGCCGCTCGCCAACCGGACAGTCCCACGAAGCAGACGGCGCCGGGCTGCAGCCACCGCACCAGCCGCTCGACGCGCGCCGCTCCGGCGCGGTACTCGTCGGCGGCGAGGGCGCTGGCCGACGGCGTCGCCCGCTTCACCAGATCGGTCATGCCCACGCCGTGGACGGCCAGGGCGTGGTCCGGGTCGCGGTCCTTCCCGACGAGGCCGGCGGCGAGGGCGGCCGGCCAGAAGCGGTTGCCCGGCCGGGCGTAGCCCACGCCGCGGTCAGCGGCGTACTCGCTCGGGTTGAGCCCGCACACGAGGAGGCGCATCCCCGGGCCGACCATGTCGGGCAGTGAGCGGGCCCGCCGTCCCGCGGCGCGCACCGCGTCCCCCTCGACCTCCACGTCGGACGCCTCGAAGCCGGCGCCGACCAGCACGTCGACGAGGGCGTCGGGCTGCCAGGCGGCGAAGAAGCGTCCCCCCACGTCGTCGGACGGCAGGCGGTCGCCCTCGTAGTCGCCACGGAGCACCTGGACGTCGAGGAGGGCGCCGGGGCGCATGGCCCGGTGGAGCTGGGCGAGCGCCATGGGCAGGCGGCGCCTCGGCACGTGGAGGTAGCTCATGTTGGCCCAGGCGGCGTCGAGGCTTCCCGCCCGCAGCGGGAGGGCCTCGAGATCACCCTGCATGGGCCACGCGCCGGGCGCCGCGGCGCGCAGCAGGTCGAGCATGGTCGTGGCGGCGTCGAGGGCCACGACCGGCGTGCCGAGGTGGGGCGTGTAGCGACCGGCACCGCACCCGAGGTCGGCCCGCACGGCGCCGGCGGGGAGCCGGGCGGCGAAGGCGGTGGCGT
>JALYMX010000021.1 GCA_030773495.1 Actinomycetota bacterium
ATTCGTCGAGGGGACGGGCAAGCGGCTGATGGTGCCGCCCGATGACAGCCGCCACCCGCGGCACGGCGCCGAACGGCGAGGTTCGATGCCGACGTGGTCGAGGCCTGGAGGCGCGCGGTGCGAGAAGGCTCTCCGCGGCCGCGAACGAGGTGCTTCGCGCGGCGGTTGCCCGCCGCGTTGCACCGTGCCGCGCTCGTCCGCTGGCTCGACGATCTCGACGAGGCGAACGGGAAGGCGACCGAGGCCGAGGCGAAGGCGGTGGCGGTGGCGGTGGCGGAGCTTCTCGACGAGCTCGACGGCAGCGCCACGGGCGTCGGGGCGGCGTGACGATCAGGGCCGTCCTCGACGCTGGCGCCTTCGACGTCATCGACACCGCCCACGGGCGCCAGCTGCGCCAGCTCCTCCGGCGCACGTTGCAACGGGGCGGCGACGTGCGGGCGCCGCGGTGACGCTGGCCGAGGTGTGCCGAGGCACCGGCCGAACCCGCACAGCGGAGGTCGCGACGCGCAGGAACGCCGCAGCAGCCCCCGTTTCTCGGTGTGTGGCGAGACGGTGCGCTCTGGTTCCACGACTTCGGCAGCTCCGCCACGGCCTGGCTACTCGACCGACATCGCACGCCGGACTAGCGCCATGGTCCGAGCTACCGACGTCGTGAGAGGCCAGCCGGTCGATTCTCCTGTCGGCCCTCCTGGTCGCCGCCGTGGCAGGACCCAGCGGCTCTCGCAACGGGAAGCGGTGCAGAGCAACCGCGCCGAAGCTCGCGGGCGGGCATGCGTACGACGCGGGACGCCTCCATCACGGCGCGGCGTCGGGCGAGCTCGGCGGGCGGCGAGGGGCGTGCGCCCCTCGGCCCCGGGCACGGGGCGGCTCCGTTGCCGCGGCATCGCTGTAAGATGAAGGCCAGCGCTCCGTTGCGGCTGAGCCCTCGCCCACTTTCCGTCGTCCCCCGACGTGCGCTAGTCTTGATCTCCGGCCTAGTCCACCGCGCGCCTTCGGCGCGGGTCCGGGTCCACGCCGTTCCGCAGCAAGGAGTCCACCTGCCCAAGCCCAAGGAAGACGCGATCGTCCTGGAGGGGACCGTCATCGAGCCCCTGCCCAACGCCATGTTCAAGGTGGAGCTGGAGAACGGCCACAAGGTGCTGGCCCACAGCTCGGGCAAGATGCGCATGCACCGGATCCGCATCCTCCCTGGCGACCGGGTCCAGGTGGAGATCACACCCTACGACCTGTCCCGTGGCCGCATCACCTACCGGTACAAGTGAGATGAAGGTACGACCGAGCGTCAAGACCATGTGCGAGAAGTGCAAGGTGATCCGCCGTCACGGCCGGGTCATGGTGATCTGCACCAACAGCCGGCACAAGCAGCGGCAAGGGTAAGGGGGCGGCATGGCACGCATCGCAGGCGTCGACATCCCGAGGGAGAAGCGCCTCGAGATCTCGCTCACGTACATCTACGGCGTGGGCCGCACCACGGCGCAGCACGTCTGCCGGGCCACCGGCATGTCGCCCGACACGCGGGTGCGTGACCTCACCGACGAGGAGGTCGGCCGGCTGCGGGTGTGGATCGACGCCAACCTCAAGGTCGAGGGCGACCTGCGGCGGGACGTCCAGCAGGACATCAAGCGCAAGATGGAGATCGGCTCGTACCAGGGCATCCGCCACCGCCGCAGCCTCCCGGTGCGCGGGCAGCGCACCCACACCAACGCCCGTACTCGCAAGGGCCCCAAGAAGACGGTGGCCGGGAAGAAGAAGGTGCGCAAGTGACGGCAGTGCCGAGCCGGGGAGCCCGTTAGATGGCCAAGCCGAAGCCGGGTGGCCGCCGGCCCCGCCGCCGCGAGCGCAAGAACGTGGCCTTCGGCGTGGCCCACATCAAGAGCTCGTTCAACAACACCATCGTCTCCATCACCGACATGGAGGGGAACGTCCTGGCCTGGGCGTCGGCCGGCAACGTGGGCTTCAAGGGCTCCCGCAAGTCCACGCCCTTCGCCGCCCAGCTGGCCGCCGAAGCCTGCGCCCGCCGGGCCATGGAGCACGGCATGCGCAAGGTGGACGTGCTCGTGAAGGGGCCGGGCTCGGGGCGGGAGACCGCCATCCGGTCGCTCCAACAGACCGGCCTCGAGGTCTCGGGCATCAAGGACGTCACCCCCATCCCCCACAACGGCTGCCGCCCCAAGAAGCGGCGCCGGGTCTAGCAGCGGAGCGAGAAGCGAACGATGGCTCGTTACACCGGTCCGGTGTGCCGCATGTGCCGCCGGGAGAAGATGAAGCTGTTCCTCAAGGGCCCCAAGTGCGACACCATGAAGTGCCCCATCGAGCGGCGGCCCTACCCGCCCGGTGAGCACGGCCGGGACCGCATGCGCCAGGGGTCGGAGTACCTCGGGCAGCTCCGCGAGAAGCAGAAGGCCCGCCGCATCTACGGGGTGCTCGAGAAGCAGTTCGCCAACCTCTACGAGGAGGCGAACCGCCAGCAGGGCATCACCGGCGAGAACCTGCTGCGCATGCTCGAGCAACGGCTCGACAACGTCGTGTACCGGGCCGGGTGGGGGTCCAGCCGCAGCCAGGCCCGCCAGTTCGTGCGCCACGGGCACGTCATCGTCAACGGCCGCCGGGTCACCATCCCGAGCTACCGCGTGCGCAAGGGCGACGTGGTGGCGCTGAAGGAGCGCTCGCGGGAGATGATCGTGGTGCGCCACAACGTCGACACCCTCGACCGCCAGGTCCCGCCGTGGCTGGAGACCGGCGACGGCGGCTTCGCGGTCACCGTGCGCGACATGCCCCTGCGCGAGCACATCGACGTCCCCGTCCGCGAGCAGCTGATCGTCGAGCTCTACTCGAAGTAGTCGCAAGCCGCCGACGAGCGACCGCTCCGAGGCCAAAGGAGTCGCAGTGTTGATCATCCAGCGTCCCACCGTGGAGGCCCTGTCCGAGGAGGAGGGCAACCGGCAGCAGTTCGCCATCGGGCCGCTCGAGCCGGGCTTCGGGCACACCCTCGGGAACTCGCTGCGCCGCACCCTGCTCTCGGCCATCCCCGGGGCGGCCGTCACCCAGGTCCGCTTCGACGACGCCCTGCACGAGTTCACCACCCTGCCGGGGGTGAAGGAGGACGTCACCGACCTCATCCTCAACCTGAAGGACCTCGTGCTGCGGGTCGACACCGACGAGGAGGTCACGCTGCGCATCGACGTGCGGGGACCGGCCACCGTGACGGCGCGCGACATCGAGCCGGCGGCCGACGTCGAGATCCTCAACCCCGACCTGCACATCGCCACGGTGAACGCCAAGGGCAGGCTGGCCGCCGACGTCATCGTCGAGCGGGGCCGGGGCTACGTCTCGGCCGACCGCAACAAGAAGTCCGGCACCATCGGGGTGCTCCCCGTCGACTCCATCTTCTCGCCGGTCCGCCGGGTGGCCTTCACCATCGAGCCGACGCGGGTGGAGCAGTCCACCAACTACGACCGGCTGGTGATGGACGTGGAGACCGACGGCTCCATCTCCCCGCGCGAGGCGCTGGCGTCGGCCGGCGAGACGCTGCGCTCGCTGGTCGGCCTGGTGGCCGACATGAGCGAGCACCCCCAGGGCCTCGAGCTCGGCGACGTGAGCTCGGCCACCAGCGGCTCGCCGGACCTCGACCTCCCCATCGAGGACCTCGACCTGTCGGAGCGGCCCCGCAACTGCCTCAAGCGGGCCCAGGTGAACACGGTGGGCGAGCTGGTGCACAAGACGGTGGACGACCTGCTGGCCATCACCAACTTCGGCCAGAAGTCGCTCGACGAGGTCCTCCAGAAGCTCGACGAGCGTGGGCTCGGCCTCCGCACCAAGGGGGAGTAGGGGTGCCGGGCACACCGAAGAAGGGCCCCCGCTTCGGCGGTGACGCCGCCCACCACAAGGCCATGCTCGGCAACCTCGTGGCCTCGCTCATCGCCGCCGAGGCCCTCGTCACCACCGAGGCCAAGGCCAAGGCCCTGCGCCCGGTGGCCGAGAAGGTGATCACCAAGGCGAAGAAGGGTGGCGTCCACCGCCACCGCCAGGTCGTGTCCTTCATCCGCGACAAGGACATGGCCCACAAGCTGTTCGAGGAGATCGGCCCGCGCTACGTCGACCGGGCCGGCGGGTACACCCGCATCCTCAAGCTGGGCCCGCGCCACGGGGACAACGCCCCCATGGCGCGCATCGAGCTCGTTTGACGCTGTTCGACCAGCAGACCGCGCCGCAGGCGCCCTCCGAGCCCCACCGGCCAGCCCCCGTTCGGCGCGTCCGCATGACCGTGGCGTATGACGGGGGCCCGTTCCGTGGCTTCGCCGCCAACCCCGGCGTCCCCACCGTCGCCGGCGCCCTCTCGGAGGCGCTGGCCACCGTGCTCGGCCACGGCGTGGACCTGACGTGCGCCGGGCGCACCGACGCCGGCGTGCACGCCTGGGGCCAGGTGGTCCACTTCGACACCGGCCCCGACCCCGACCCGGCCCGCCTCCAGCGGTCGGTGAACACGATGCTGGCGCCCACCGTGGTGGTCCGGTCCGCCGCCCTGGCGGTGCCCGGGTTCGACGCTCGGCGATCGGCCGTCGGCCGGCGCTACCGGTACACGGTGCTCAACCGGCCCCTCCCCGACCCGTTCCTGGCCGCCACCACCTGGCACGTCGACGACCCACTCGACGTGGCGTCGATGATCCTGGCCTGCGACCCGCTGCTCGGCGAGCACGACTGGACGTCGTTCTGCCGGCGGCCACCCGTCGGTGACTCCGGTGCGGACCCGCCGTCGCTCGTGCGGGTGGTGCGCTCGGCCCGGTGGGACGACCTCGGCGACGGCCTCCTGCGCTTCGAGATCGAGGCGTCGGCGTTCTGCCATCAGATGGTGCGCTCCCTCGTGGGGACCCTGGTCGCCGTGGGGCGGGGGCGGAAGCGGGCGGGCGAGGTGGGCGGGATCATCAGGGCCCGCGACCGCTCGCTGGCCGCCCAACCGGCGCCGCCGCAGGGGCTGTGCCTGTGGGAGGTGCGTTACCCGGAGCCGGCGTGACGGCGGCGCGGCCGGGCGCGCCGGTCGGCGCCCTACAGTTGTGCCGTCGGGAGACCGACCAAGGGGGCAAGGAGCGGGGCTGGTGGCGCGACCGGTGACGGCAACGGTGCGGGTGGGCGGGCAGGCCCTCGCCGACGGCGTCCTCATGCGCACCGACCGGGCGTGGGCCGTGGCCCGCGACGACGGCTCCGTGCAGGTCGGCGCGCTGCCCCCGCGCCGGCTGGAGCACGTCCCCGTCGTGCGGTTCGCCGTGGCGCTGGTCGCCGGGCTTCGCCTGGCCGTGGGCAGGGGGATCCTCGGGCGGGGCGGCGCCGGCGGTGGCGGCGCTCGGTCGTCCGTCTCGTCGCGCCGGCGCAACCTCCGCTTCCTGTGGGCGCTGGCCGCCGTGGAGGCGGTCGGCCTGGCCTTCTCGCTGGCCGTCACCGGGCGCCGGCTGGGTGCGGCGGCGACGCTGGTCGCCACGGTCGTGCCGTGGATCGGCGCCTTCGTCGTGCTGCGCCTGGCTGCCCCATCCGCCCTGTGGCGCTACCACGGGGCCGAGCACAAGGCGGTGGCCGCCCACGAGGCCGGCGTCGACCCGGCGGACGTGGCCGCCGTGCTGGCCTGCCCGCGGGTCCACGACCGCTGCGGCACCAACCTGGTGTTCCTCGCCATGGTGGGCGGGCTGGCGCTGACGCTGCTGCCCGCCGCCGCCCAGGTGCCCGCCTTCCTCCTCCTGCTGGCCACCACGGCCGAGGCGGTGTCCGTGGCCGCCGGCCGCCCCCGGGCCCGCACAAGTCGTTTGGTGCTGGCCGGTGGCCGGGCGTTGCAGCGATGGGTCACGACGGCGGAACCCTCGCCCGAGGAGCAGGCGGTGGGGTGCCGGGCCCTCGCCGCCTGTCTGGCCCACCACGCCGCCACCTCGGGCTCTGAGATCAGGACCGCACGCTCTCACGTGCGATCCTGATCTCGAAGCCTGATCTCGGAGCCTGATCTCGGGGCCGCCGGGCACGGAACGTGCGGCGGGCGCCGGCCGTCTCACCGGCATGAACACGTACCCGTTCGTAGCCCGCCGCCTCCTTGCCGTCGCCCGTGCCGTCGTCCTGGCCGCCGGGTTGGCGCTGGCCGCCTGCGGGAGCGGCGGGTCGCCGTCGGCCGGCGGCACCACGACCACGACGACGACGGCTGCCGAGGCCCCGTCCTACCGGGTGGACGGATCGCCCACCGACCTCGGCGCCGGCGAGGTGATGGGCGTCACCGGTGACGGCGTGGCCGCCTACGTGGCCGCCGAGAACCCGTCCTCGTCCGTCGCCGGCTGCGAGGGCATGCCGGCGCCCTACCTCTACCGGGCGCCGCTCGACGGTGGCACCCGCACGCTCGCCGCCCCCGCTTCCGCCCAACCGGTCGCCGGCGCCGTCCTGCGCCGCGCCGGCAGCACGACGGTGGTGGTGGTCGACCAGTGCGAGGGGTTCCTGTCCCGCCTGCTCGTGGCCACCGAGGAGCCGGGCGGCACGCTGCGGGACCCGAAGCAGGTGGACCGGCGGGTGGTGGACGACGTCTCGCCCTTCTCGCTCGTGTGGTCGGCGGCCGGCGACACCCTCATCGGCGTGCGGGATCGCCGGGAGATCGTCCGGATCGACCCCGTGAAGGGGACGTCGGAGCGGCTGGCCGACGTCCAAGAGGGGGTCAAGGCGGCCGAGCTGGCCGACGCCACCCTGGTGGTGCTCACCACCCAGGGCCTCACCATCGGCGGCCGCACCCACCGACGTGCGGGGCGGCGACCTGGCGGTCAGCCCCGACGGCGGGCGCCTCGCCGTGATGGACGAGGCCGGGCTGGTGCTGGTGGGCGCCGACGGGCGCACAGAGCGCCTCGTCGACGAGCCGGCGGCGGCACCGGTCTGGTCCCCCCGCGGTGACGCCGTCGCCTACAGCGCCGGCGACGCCCTGCGCATCGTGACCCTCGACGGCACGACCACCGAGGTGGCCACGGGGACCGTCTTCGGCCCGTGGTTCACGCCGGACGCCCGCTCGTTGGTGTTCAACCGCACCCAGGAGGTGGGCCAGGGGCTGTCGGAGGTGCACGCCACCGTGGTGCGCTTCTCATCGTGACCTGAAGCGGGCTGCGCGTGACCGCCTCGTTCATGCGGCGCCAACGGGCGCATACCGCACGTTCTTGCCGCATGAACCGGGGAGCCGCCCAGTCATGGCGCCAGCGGGGAGGCGCCGGCGCCGTTGCCTGTGGGCGCGGCGGTGAGTGTGCCGGGGGGCGGCACGAGTGGTAAGGAAGGCGACCACATGTGGTGGTCCGCCCGCACCTCGGCCGAGCGGGCGGGAGCACCGGGGAGGTGACCGGCGCGTCGTCGGCTCCGCTCCTGCTCGGGCTCGACGTGGGCACCAGCCGCATCAAGGCCCTCCTGATCGACGAGGCCGGCCGGGACGTCGCCCTCGCCGTCGTGGCCACGCCGTTCCGTGACCGCGCCGGGGCGGTGGAGATGGGCGTGGACGACCTCGGCGACGCGGTGGCGCGGGTGCTCGCCGACCTGGGGACGGCGCGGGCACGGGTGGCCGGCGTGGGCGTGGCGGGGAT
>JALYMX010000022.1 GCA_030773495.1 Actinomycetota bacterium
GCGAGAGGCGCTGGCCGCGGCGGCCGCCGGCATCCGCCGGGTGGGCCTCGAGGCGGGCAGCGTCACCTGGGCCCGCCAGCGCGCCTTCGCCACCGAGTGGTTCCCCGACGCCGAGCTGGTCCCCACCGAAGCGCTGGTGGAGGGCCTCCGGCGGGTGAAGGACGCCGGCGAGGTCGCCCGGATAGAAGCGGCCGCCCGCATCGCCGACGAGGCGCTGGCCGCCGTGAAGCCGTTGCTGGCCGGAGGGGTGACGGAGGCCGAGGTGGCCCTCGCCCTCGACACCGAGATGCGCCGGCGCGGCGCCGCCGGCAGCTCCTTCGAAACCATCGTCGCCTCGGGGCCCAACGGGGCCAAGCCGCACGCCCGTCCCAGCTCCCGGCGCATCGAGGAGGGCGAGCTCGTGGTGATGGACTTCGGCGCCGTGGTCGACGGCTACTGCTCGGACATGACCCGCACGCTCTGCGTCGGCTCCCCGCGCTCGGCCACCCTCGCCCGGATGGTGGAGGTCGTGGCGGACAGCCAGCGGGCCGGCGTGGAGGCCGTGCGCGCCGGCCAGCCGGCGGCCGACGTCGACCGGGCCTGCCGGGAGGTGATCGCCGCCGCCGGGTGGGCCGACGCCTTCCTGCACTCGACGGGCCACGGCGTCGGCCTCGACATCCATGAGGCGCCCACGGTGTCGGCGACGTCGGGTGATACCTTGGCCACAGGGTACGTCGTCACCGTCGAGCCCGGCGTGTACCTCCCCGAGCACGGGGGCGTCCGCATCGAGGACACCGTCGTCGTCACCGGCGACGGGTGCCGCCCCCTTACCCTCGCCCCCAAGGATCTCGTGATCGCATGACCGTCTCCACCAACGACCTCCGCAACGGCATGACGCTCGACCTGCCCGAGGGCCTGTTCTCGGTGGTCGAGTTCCAGCACGTCAAGCCGGGCAAGGGCGGCGCCTTCGTGCGGACCAAGCTCAAGAACGTGCGCACCGGTGCCGTCATCGACCGCACCTACCGGGCCGACGAGAAGCTCGAGCAGGCCGTGGTCGACAAGCGGGAGATGCAGTTCCTGTACCGCGACGGCGACCAGTACGTGTTCATGGACAACGTGTCCTACGACCAGCTCCAGGTGGACGCCGCCGCCCTCGGCGGGGCCGAGCGCTACCTCACCGAGGGCAGCTCGATCGTGCTGCAGCTGTACCGCGACGAGATCGTGGGGGTCGACCTCCCCGCCGCCGTCGAGCTGTCCGTCGCCGCCACCGAGGTGGGCGTCCAGGGCGATCGGGTCTCGGGCGCCCGCAAGCCGGCCACGCTGGAGACGGGCCTGGTCGTGCAGGTGCCCCTGTTCGTGAACGAGGGCGACCGCGTGAAGGTGGACACCCGCACGGGCGAGTACCTCACCCGCGCCTCGGGGTGACGTCACTGCGTTGGCGGCGATGAGCGTGGGGCCTCGCCGCGAGGCGCGGGAGCGGGCGCTGTCGCTGCTGTACGAGGCGGAGAGCAAGGACCTGGCGCCCGGCGCGTTGCTGGACGAGCTGCCCCTGCCCGCCGAGCCCTTCGTCGCCGACCTGGTCGCCGGCGTGGGGCGGCACCGGGCCCGCATCGACGAGCTCATCGAGCGCTACGCCGTGGACTGGCCGCTCGAGCGCATGCCGGTGGTCGACCGGAACGTGCTGCGCCTGGCTGTGTACGAGCTGGCGGAACGGCCCGACGTGCCGCTCGGCGCCGTGATCTCCGAGGCGGTGGAGCTGGCCAAGCGCTACTCCACCGAGGAGTCGGGCCGCTTCGTCAACGGGGTGCTCAGCAGCGTGGCCGCCGAGGTCCGCCCTGGCTGACGTGGCGTCGGCCGGCGTCGTCCACCGCCCGGCGCCCGCCGCGTCGCATCGGCTGGCCGACGGCGGTGCCGGCCTGCTGGCTTTGGTGGCCGCGCTCGTGCTGCCGCTCGCCTTCTCCCCCGAGGCGTACCACTCCTTCTGGGCGCCGAAGGCGGCGGTGTGCCTCCTGCTCGTCGGGCCGGGGTTGGTGGCCGTGGCCCATCTGTGGCGCACGGGCGTCGGCGGCGCCCGCCCGGCGGCGCTGTTCCTCGTCGCCGCCGCTGTCTCCGCCCTCTTGTCCGACAACGTGGTGGCCGCCGTCATCGGCTCGCCCAACTGGGGAATGGGCGTGGTGTTCGTCGCCGTCCTGGTCGGCGCTTGGGCGCTCGGCGCCGCCGCCGGCCCCGAACGGCGCCACCAGATCGTGCTCGCCCTGGTTGCCGGCGCCGCTGTCAACGCCGCCGTGGCCTGGCTGCAGGCCCGGGGCCTGGTCCCACCCCCGCTGGAGAGCCCCGGGCGGTCGATGGGGCTCGCGGGAAACGCGGTGCACGCCGGGGCGTTGTTCGCCGGCGGGCTGTGGCTGTGCGGCGAGCTGGCGCGCCGGGCGCGCCGCTGGGTGGGGTGGCTGG
>JALYMX010000023.1 GCA_030773495.1 Actinomycetota bacterium
CGCCCACGTCGCCCGCCGCGCCGGCGGCCGCCGAGCCCGCCTGGCGAGCGGCGTCGGCAGCATCGGGACCGGCGTCGCGCACCATGTCGGCCTCCGCCTTGGTCGCTCCGCCGGCCGCGTCGACACCGGACTCCATCGCCTGGCGCCACGCGCCGGCGACGGCGTTCACCGCGTCGGCTCCTGCGGCGGCCGCCTTCGGCACGCTCTCGCGCACCATCTCGGCTCCGGACGTCACGACGTCGCGTGTGACCTCCATCGCCGTCCCCGCCACGTCGCGGCCCGTCTCCATGGACGTCTTGGCCACGTCGCCGGCCGTCTCGATGGCGCCTCCCACGCCGCCGCGGCCGGCGTCGGACGTCTCGTCGCCGCCGCTGGGCTCGCTGCTCGACGTGCTCACCGCTCCTCCTCGTCGTCGCCGGCGCCTCTCGACCGCGACCTCGGCATCAAGCGCGCGTACCCCTCGTCGCCCGGGGCAAACCGGCCCGCCCCACCCTCCGGGTCGTCCGCGGCAACCCCCGCCGCGGCTAGATTCCGCCCGACATGGCGCGGGGGATGGGATGACGGCCGTCCTCGGCGTGAACTGCTTCAGCCACGACACCTCGGCGTGCCTGCTCGTGGACGGCGCCGTGGTCGCCATCGGCGAGCAGGAGCGCTTCGACCGGGACCAGCACACCAAGCACTTCCCCCACCTGGCCATCGCCTACTGCCTCGAGCAGGCCGGGATCGGCGTCGACGCCCTCGACGCGGTGGCCTTCGCCCACCACCCGCCCCTCGACTTCGCCCGGGGCGCGGCCGACGCCGTGCTCCGGGCGGCGCCCAAGCGCCTGGCCGCCCAGGCGTACACCGATGCCCGCCTGGTGATGCGTGAGCGCCACTTCCGCTCGGCGTGGGGGTACCGCGGCCAGGTCGTCCACGTCGGGCACCACCAGGCCCACGCGGCCAGCGCCTTCTTCGCCAGCCCCTTCGACCGGGCCGCCGTGCTCACCCTCGACCGCGGCGGGGACTTCCTGTCGACGACCATGGCCGTGGGCGAGGGGAACCGGTTGCGGACCATGCGCGTGGTGCGCAACCCGCACTCGCTCGGCGAGGTCTACACCGCGTTCACCTGGCTGCTCGGCTTCCGCCCCAACGCCGACGAGGGCAAGCTCATGGGCTTGGCGCCGTACGGGCGCGACGTGCTGGCCAAGGACCTGCGCGACCTGGTGCGGCTGTCGCCGGACGGGCGGTTCAAGATCGACCTGCGGTGGTTCCGCTACCAGCGCGAGGGCACCCCGTTCTCCCGGCGAGGGCTGGCGCGCTTCGGCCCGCCACGGGAGCCGGAGTCGGCGATCACCGAGCGCCACGAGGATCTCGCCTACGCCGTCCAGGACCTGGTGGAGGAGGCGAGCCTGCACGTGGCCCGCGCCCTGCACGAGGCCACTGGCCTCGAGCGGTTGTGCCTGGCCGGCGGCGTGGCCCTCAACTCGGTGATGAACGCGAGGCTCCTGGCCGAGGCCGGGTTCAGCGAGATCTTCGTGCAGCCGGCGGCGTCCGACGCCGGCAATGCGCTGGGCGCCGCCGCCTGGGTGTGGCACGAGAGGCTGGGCCGGCCGCGGGGCTGGGCCATGGAGCACGCCTTCTGGGGCCCGAGCTGGACCGAGCAGGACGCCGCCGCCGCCCTCTCGGCCGCCGGGCTGTCTTTCCGCCACGTGGGCGACGCGCCGGCCGAGGCGGCCGAGCGGCTGGCCCAGGGCAAGGTGGTGGGCTGGTTCCAGGGGCGGGCCGAGATCGGGCCACGGGCCCTGGGCGCTCGATCGATCCTGGCCGACCCCCGATGGGCCGAGATGAAGGACGTGGTCAACGCCCGCATCAAGCGCCGCGAGGGCTTCCGTCCCTTCGCCCCGAGCGTGCTGCACGAACGGGGCGGCGAGTACTTCGAGCGCTACACCTACAACCCGTTCATGCTCCTCGTGCTGCCCGTACGGCTGGAGAAGCGGTCCGTCATCCCCGCCGTCACCCATGTGGACGGGAGCGGGCGCATGCAGAGCGTCAGCCGCTCGTTCAACCCGGCGTTCGCCCGGCTCATCGAGGAGTTCGACCGGCGCACCGGCGTCCCCGTCGTCCTCAACACCAGCTTCAACCTGCGCGGCGAGCCCATGGTGAACCGCCCCGAGGAAGCGGTGGCCGACTACCTGCGCAGCGAGATGGACTGCCTGTTCCTGGGCGACCTGCTGGCCGAGAAAACGCCGGCGGACACCGCCGGCCCCCCGCACTAGGCGGAGACGATGTCCTTCTCCGCTTCGACAGACGCCCGGCGCAGCTTGGCCAGCGCCTTGGACTCGATCTGGCGGATCCGCTCGCGCGTCACGTTGAAGTGCTGGGCCAGCTCCTCCAGCGTTCGGGGCCGGCCCCGGTCGAGCCCGTAGCGCAGGTACAGGATCTTCCGCTCGCGCTCGCCGAGGGCGCCCAGCATGACCTCCACCGCCTCGGGCAGCATCCGCACCAGCACCTGGTCCTCGATGGGCTCGCTGCCCTGGTCCTCCACCACGTCGCCGAGCTCCATGTCGCCCTCCTGGCCGAGCGGCTCCGAGAACGATCGGGGGGCCGAGAGGTGGGGCAGCAGCTCCTCGACCTTCTCCACCGTGGTGTCGAGGGCGTCGGCCAGCTCGTCGGGGCGGGGCGGGCGCCCGTTCTCGCGCTCGAAGTCGGCGCTGATGCGCCGCAGGCGCACGACCTGGTCGCTGGTGTGCACGGGGAGGCGGATGGTGCGCCCGCTGTTGGCGATGCTGCGGGTGATGGCCTGGCGGATCCACCAGCTGGCGTAGGTGGAGAACTTGAAGCCGCGGCGGGCGTCGAACTTCTCCACCGCCCGCAACAACCCGAGGTTGCCCTCCTGGATGAGGTCGAGCATGGACAGCCCCGAGGAGCGGTAGCGCTTGGCCAGGGACACGACCAGTCGGAGGTTCGACTGCACGAACTGCGTCGTGGCCTCGTCGCCGTCGCGGACCAGGGCGACCAGCTCGGGCCGTCGGGCCGCCGCCTCCTCGTCGCCGGCGGCGAGCCGGGCCGCGGCGGCCCGCCCATTGGCGATGCGCTCGCCCAGGCGCACCTCGTCCTCTCGGTCCAGCAGGGGATGGGCGCTGATGTCCTGCAGGTAGAGGGCGACGAGGTCGTCGTCCCCTCCTCGCCCTGCGTCCTTGCCCACGCACCCTCCCGAAGTCGGCGCTCGCCGCCGGTCCCGTGATTATCGCGGACGAGGCGAGCGGCGGCGGACGTAGTGGTGGCGGACACCTAGTGGGCGCAGACCTGCCCGCCCGGGGAGGGCGAAGTACCCGGGCGGGTGGCCTGCGCCAGCGAGCGGACGGGCGCTGACCGTCGTTGTCAGGCCCGTCTGGCGTGGCGGCTCCTACTCTAGTCGGTCGATCACGAAAAAGCTACCCTTCTCCCTGAAATGGCCTGCGTAGTTTTCTTTCTCGATTCCCGACGGTGTGCCGCTCATGGCCCCGGCCGACCTGGCCGATACAGGGCCAGGAGCTTGCCAGCAAGGGAGTCGGGAGATGTGGCTGTTCATCGTGGTGCTGCTGTTCCTGGCCACCCTGACCCTGTTCCACGCCCGGAAGTCGCGCCGCGGCCATTGATCCCTCCACTCCGGGCCCACTCGTGGCAGGAGTGTCGGGCCGGTAAGCTTTTCGCCGCTTCAGACTTTTCGCTTCGGCCGCCGGGGCGTGCTGCCGACACCTTCAGCTGAGAGGGGACGCTTGGCATGAACCGGTTGGCATGAACTACGACGTTCGAAGCGTGGGAAGCCCGCGGGCGACCAACACCGTCCTGGTGGTCGACGACATGGCGGACATCCGCTTGGTGGCCGCCGCCGCCCTCGAGCACCACGGTTTTCGCGTCACCCCGGCGGCCGACGGCGAGGAGGCCATGTCCCTGTTGGACTCGGCGGCGCCGTTCGACCTCGTCGTGCTCGACATCAACCTCCCCGGCATGAGCGGGCTGGAGGTGCTGCGGCGTATCCGGGTCGACAGCGACCTGCCCGTGATCCTGCTGAGTGGCCGCGACGAGGAGAGCGACCGGGTCCTCGGCCTCGAGCTGGGGGCCGACGACTACGTCGTGAAGCCCTTCTCCACGCGGGAACTGGCGGCGCGCGTGCGCTCGGTGCTGCGGCGGGTGGCGCCCCGTGAGGCGTCGGGTGGCCTGGTCTTCGGGCCGCTGGTGGTGCACCTGGCGGAGCGCCAGATCCTGCGCGACGGGGAGCCGGTCGATGTCACCGCCAAGGAGTTCGACCTCTTCGCCTTCTTCGCCACGGCGCCCCCGAGGCAGGTGTTCTCCCGCGCCCAGCTGCTCGAGCAGGTCTGGGGCTCTTCGGCGGAGTGGCAGGACCCGGCGACGGTCACCGAGCACGTCCGCCGGCTACGCAAGAAGGTCGAGCGCGACCCGGAGCGGCCCCAGCTGCTGCAGACCGTGCGCGGGGTCGGGTACCGCTTCGACCCCTCTCCCGGTGGCTCGCTCGTCTCCGGCGCACGCCCGACTGGCGTCGTACGCAGCGGGAGCCTCGCGCCCTAGGCGACCGTCAGCTCCCGAGCGGTGTGCGGAGGAGCCGGAGGGCGAGGATCAGCACGATCCCCCAGACCACGAACCAGATCGTCCCCGCCACGATGAGTGTGATGAGGCAGCCCGGAGGCAGGTCGCGCAGGCGGGGCACCCCCTTGTGGCCCATCGGCGCGCTGCTGCCGGAGAGCAGGCCGGTGGCGAACGCCGCATAGACGACCACGCCGAGGATGACGGAGACGACGAGGATGAAGATGAGCATCTCGGGCGGTCCCTCGGATGATCGGTGCAGCGGCAGTGGGCGCGGCGGGGAAGGGGTCGACGTTCACCTTCGCGCTCGGGCGACGTTGGCGGGACGCGCCCGGCGAGAGCGGGCCCGGACCGCCGGGAGCGTAGCCGGGCAAGGGCGGACGGTGCCGGTCGCGATTGCCCCCGCGCCGGCGCGAGACTGAGCACCGTGGAGTCCCGCTTGCTGGCCCGAACCACCGCCATCATCCTGAGCTTCGCGGCGGCGGCGCCGGTGGTCGTCGTGGTCGCCGTCCTGGTGGCCCTGGTCACCTTTCCCGTCCCCGACAAGCTCCCGCCCGCCCGCCCACCCGGCGGCAGCCAGATCAGCCGCGTGTTCGACGTGCACGGCCAGGAGATCGGCCAGTTCCGGGAGTTCGAGCAGAACCGCCCGGTGCAGCGCGGCGACATCCCGCGTCATCTGAAGCTGGCCGTGGTGGCGGCCGAGGACAAGAACTTCTACCGCCACGGCGGCGTCGACCTGGCCGCCACCATCCGGGCCCTCTTCGCCGACGTGCGCAGCCAGGAGGTGGTCCAGGGCGGCTCCACCATCACCCAGCAGTACGTCAAGGCCGCCTACACCGGCGGTGAGCGCACCATCGCCCGCAAGGTGCGCGAGGGCATCCTCGCCCGCCAGCTGTCGCAGAAGGCCGACAAGGAGGAGATCCTGTTCAGGTACCTCTCGGCCATCTACCTGGGCGAGGGCGCCTACGGCGTGGGCGCGGCGGCCGAGACGTACTTCCGCAAGCCGGTGAGCGAGCTCACGTTGTCGGAGTCGGCGCTGCTGGCCGGGCTGATCCCGTCGCCCAGCCGCTACGAGCCCCGCTCCAACCCGGGCGCCGCCGAGGCCAAGCGTCGCTTCGTGCTGGACCGCATGCTCGAGCAGGGCCACATCACCGCCGAGGAGCACGCGCGGGCGTCGCAGGAGCGGCTCTGGCTGGCATCGAACGGCAAGATCAATCGGCCGATCACCCTCGTCCACCCCGCCCAGCCCTCGTTCACCAAGTACCCCTACTTCGTGGACTACGTCCGGCGGTACCTCGAGGCCAGGCTCGGCCGCGACGCCGTGTACCGGGGGGGCCTGCAGATCCGCACCACCCTCGACACCCGCCTCCAGGAGGCGGCCGAGCGGGCGACGGCCGAGGGCCTCAACGGCGTCGACCCGGCCATCGAGATGGGGCTGGTCGCCGTGGAGCCCCAGACGGGCTACGTCAGGGCCCTCGTGGGCGGGCGGGACTTCTTCGCCCCCGAGGGCCAGGTGAACCTGGCCCTCGGCAAGTGCGCCTTCCCGAAGGCGGAGCACCGCAACAACGTCGACGTGCCCGCCACCTGCTGGGACGACGAGGCCCGGCGCATCGAAGGCGGCGGGACGGGCCGCCAGCCCGGCTCGTCGTGGAAGCCGTTCGTGTTGGCCGCCGCGTTCGCCAAGGGCATCCTCGACACCAAGGTGTACGGAGCGCCCAGCCGGTACCGCATCCCCGGGTGCAAGGGTGACTTCGGCTGCGTCGTCGAGAACTTCGAGGGTTCGGGCGGGGGCCGGGCGACCCTGCGTCGGGCCACCCACCAGTCCTACAACACCGTGTACGCCCAGGTGATCCAGGAGGTGGGCGTCCCCGAGGTCGCCGAGATGGCGAAGAAGCTGGGCATCACCAGTGCGTGGGTCGCCCATCCCGCCGTGCACGGGCCGAGCTACGCCCTCGGCGCCCAGGAGGTGGCCCCCCTCGACATGGCGTCGGCGTTCGGCGTGTTCGCCAATGGCGGGGAGCGGTCGGACCCCTCGCCCGTCGAGTGGATCAAGAACCGCGAGGGCAAGTTCGTCCAGGACAACCGCGAGCCGAAGAGCCGCCGGGTCGTAGCCCAGATCATCGCCGACAACGTCACCGACGTGCTGAAGGGGGTGATCACCGAGGGCACCGGCACCAGGGCCGACATCGGCCGGCCGGCAGCCGGCAAGACGGGTACGGCCCAGGAGTTCCGCGACGCCTGGTTCGTGGGCTACACGCCGACGCTGTCGACGGCGGTGTGGATGGGCAACAAGGCCAAGCCCACGCCGATGCGCAACGTGAAGGGGCTCGAGCGGGTGACGGGTGGGTCGATCCCGGCCGAGACCTGGAAGCTGTTCATGACCGAGGCCGTGAAGGACGTGCCGCCCACCGACTTCAACGTGCCGGTGCCCCTCACGGCCACGTCCACCACGACCACCACGCTGCTCCCGCCGTCGACCGACACGACGCTGTTCGTCGACACCACGACGACGACGGCCGACACCACCACCACCACCACGAGCTTCCCGCCCTTCGAGGACACCACCACCACGTCGTCGTCGACCACGACCACGACGCGCCCGCGCCTGTTGTTCGACGGCGTCGGCTGAGCCCGGCGACCCGCCGGCGGGTCAGGGCACGGTCGTCGTCGTGCTGGTGGTCGTGGTGGTCGTGCTCGTGGTCGTGGTGGTCGTGCTCGTCGTGGTGGTGGACGACGTGGTCGACGTGGTGGTGGCCCGCGTCGTGGCCGGAAGGGTCGTCTCGGTCGCCGGGACCGTCGACGTGGTGCTGGTGGTGTCGGTGTCCACCTCGTCGTCGTCGTCGTCGGCGAAGGCGAGGAGGAGCACCACGGCCAGGATGAGCAGGGCGAGGACGATCAGGAGCACGAGCGGCCAGCTCCACGACGACGGCGGCGGCGCCCGCACCACCGGGGGGGCCTCCTCCCGCACCTCCTCGACCACCCGCTCCTCTCGGGGCAACCGGGCCGCCGGCATCACCCTGGTGTGCTCGGCCGCCGCCGGCGCCGAGCGCGGGGTGCCGCAGTTGCCGCAGAACCGGGCGTCGGGCTCGAGGGGGTTGCCGCAGTTGGAGCAGAACCCGCCGGAGCTGCCGGCCGGCGAGCGCGGGGCGGTCGGGGGTTCGTCGCTCATGGCGGCATTCTCCCTCGCGCGGCGTTTCCATGCCCGCTACCGGCCCTAGGGTGGCGGCGTGACCAGCCAGGACGCCACGGTGGAGGCCCTCGGCATCGCCGTGGCCGCCCGGGTGCCGGTGCTCCTGTGGGGGGCTCCGGGGACGGGCAAGACCTCGGCCGTGCGGGCCATGGCCGAGGTGATGGGGTGGCCGTGCGAGACCGTCATCGCCGCCATCCGCGAGCCGTCCGACTTCTCGGGCCTCCCCGTGGTGGTGTCGGGCGTGGTGCACTTCGCCCCGCCCCGGTGGGCCGAGCGCCTGGCCGCCGCCGGGCGCGGGTTGCTCTTCCTCGACGAGATCTCGACCGCTCCGCCCGCCGTGCAGGCCGCCCTGCTGCGCGTGGTGCTCGAGCGCGTCGTTGGCGACCTTTCGCTGCCCGACGACGTGGTCGTCGTCGCCGCTGCCAACCCGCCGGAGCAGGCCGCCGACGGCTGGGACCTGTCGGCGCCGCTGGCCAACCGGTTCTGCCATCTCGAGTGGTCGGTCGAAGCGGCCGCCGTGGCCCAGGGCATGGCGGCGGGATGGGATCCGCCCCGCGTCCCGGCGCTCCCCGAAAGCTGGGAGGACGAGCTCACCCGCACCCGGGGGCTGGTGTCGGCCTTCCTGACCCTGCGCCCGGGCCTGGCCTGCGACGTGCCCCTCGACGCGGCGCGGGCGGGGCGGGGCTGGCCCAGCCCGCGCACGTGGGACATGGCCGCCCGGCTGTGGGCGGCGGCGGAGGCGGCCGGGGCCTCCACCGAGGCGGAGACGGCGCTGCTCACCGGCTGCGTCGGCGACGGGGCCGGGATCGAGTTGCTGATGTGGGAGATGGAGATGGACCTCCCCGACCCCGAGGCCCTGCTCGCCGACCCCGGGGCGTTCGAGCTGCCCGAGCGGGGCGACCGGGCCTACGCCGTGCTCTCGGCCGTGGCCGCCGCGGTGG
>JALYMX010000024.1 GCA_030773495.1 Actinomycetota bacterium
CCGCAGCGCCATCGGCCGCCGGGACGGCCGCGGAGGGCCGCGATGTCGGTCGCTATGCCGCCGACGCCAGTGTGGCTGTCGATGGCGGCACCCCTCCAGAACGCCGCTTTGTGCGGCCTCACCTAGGAGAGCGTTGAACAAGCGCGTCTTGGCGTAGCGGCGTCGGGGTGAGGGGTGGCGAGCGAGCCACGACGCCACCCCCATTCGGGGTTCCCCATCCGTCCTCCGGCAACCTGCCCGCCCGCAGGCACGCCCACGTCACGACGCCGGTGGGCCAGGAGCGCAGGGGCGACGCAGGGAAGGGCGTCAGCCGTCCGCCAGCACCCAGCCGCCGTCGTGGACCAGGCCGAGGTTCACCAGGCGACGCAGGTTGAGCGCGGCCGTCCTCGTGACGAGCCACTGGTGATTGCGCGCCACCCCTCGATAGCGCAAGCGACGGTTGCCTGCGGCGACCAGCCAGGCGATGGTGCGCTCCACCATCGGCCGCCAGCGCCGGTAGCTGCGTTGGAACTCCTCGGTCTCGGCCTGGCGGCGAGCCGCTTCGAGCTCGATGTCGTACAGGTTCAACGACACCGTCCGTCCTCGGGGCGAGGTCGTGCAGCGTGAGCGGAACGGGCAGGACGCGCAGTGCGATCCGAAGCTGGCCTTGAGGCCGAGGCCGAATGTCACCGTGGCCCCCGCCGGGCAGGTGACGGTGTTGGCCTCGTGGTCGACCACGAAGTCGTCGCGACCGAAGCCGCCGGGGACGGCGGGGCGGGAGGGGACGGGCTTGATGGTGGCGGAATGGCCGGCACGGTCGAGCTCGGCCCGCAGCCGCCCGGAGCCGTAGGCGGAGTCGCCCAGCACCTCGACGCCCTCCTCCTCGTCCTCCAACAACTCGGGGGCCACCTCGGCGTCGGCCACGTTGGCGCCGGTGAGGGCGGCGTCGGTGACCAAGCCGGTCTCGGGCTCGACGGCCAGGTGGGCCTTGTAGCCGTCACGGGGGCGGGAGGGGCTCTTGCGGGTGTGGCGGGCCTCGGGGTCGACGGTGGAGATGGTCCGCTCCGGCGCCACCCGCCGGGCGATGCGCCAGGTCCCCGGCTCCTCGCCGGGCTCCACGTCCTGGCCCGCCACCAGGGCCAACAGGCCCACGGCGTCGGCCGCCTCGCCATCGAGCGCCAGGCTCTCCAGGGCGTGCACCAAGGCCAAGGCGTCGTTGACCAAGGCGGTGATGAGCGCCTGCTTGGCCACCGGGTCGTCCCAGGCGATGACCGGCTTGGCGGCCGAGTCGTAGTCGTGGCCGGCGAGTTGCACCTGGGCCGCCTCGGGCACCAGGCGGCGCACCCGGCGGACGGCCGAGATGAGCTGGGTGACGGTGTCCTGGGTGGCCACCGCGTCGTCGAGGATGGTCGAGTCGAGCGCTCGTCGGCGGCGGCCGGCCAGCACCCCGGTGGCGTCGATCACCTCCCGCACGGCATCGGAGATGCGCTGGGGCCGCTCGCTTTGGCGAAGGCGGGTGCGCCAGTAGGTGAACACCGTGTAGTCGAACCCTTCGTGGTCGAGGGCCAGCCCGCAGGCCACCTTCCAGCTGATGCGGTCCCGCAGCGCCTTGGCCGCCTCCCTGTCCGACAGCCCCTCGAGCGCTTGGAGGACCATGGCGGTGGCGATCACGTCGGCGGGGATGGACGGCCGGCCCCGTCCGGAGGGGAACAGGTCGGCGAAGGCCTCGTCGGGGAACAGCCGGTGGCGGTGATCAGCCAGGAACGCCTCGACGCTGCCGTCGGGAACCAGTTGGCGGCACAGCGCCGCGGCGTCGAGCAGCACCCGGTTCGGATCGCTTTTGCCCTGCATGCGTCCAGTTTGAAGAAACGGGAAGCAGATCGCGAGCACCGAGCAGCGGATTGTTCAACGCGCTCCTAGGTCCTGCGACACGAAGACGGTGTGGTCGACCCACTCGACCGCTCTGGTGCAGCGGCGTCCAGCGGCGTCCATCGACGCCCGGCAAGGCCGTGTGCTCTAGTCGAGTCGGGTTCGTCGACCCGACCCCATCGACGGGTCGGGGCGCGCCGGAGTGTCCCAGAACGCGCGACGAGCAAGCGCACGCGAGATGTCACCTACCGCCGGATTGAGCTCAGTCATTGGCGACTTCGAGCAGGACGTCGGCGTGACACGGCTCGTTGAGCGGGCAGTAGCACGCGAGGTCGGCGCCGCGGAGCTGCTGCTTGACGTCCTCAACCGTGATC
>JALYMX010000025.1 GCA_030773495.1 Actinomycetota bacterium
GGGCACCTGCCCCGGGCGTCGTCACCGGCCTCACCCTGCGTCCCGGCTGACGACCCGCAAACCCGCGGCCACCAGGGATTCATTCACGCCAAATCAACCGGGCGCGCCTCGGTATCCAAGTACGGCCGCTGGAGACGCCGCGGTGGACAACGCGGCAAGGCCAACGAGACTCAGCCCAAGGGCTCCAGCTACCACTCCGAAGCGTCGACTCGTCACGACCACGCCCCCTCCTGGATCAGCCAGTACGTCCGAATCGGCTGGCTTCGGGCAACGTAAGCCCGAGCGACCACGAAGTCAATGGGACCTTCCCGTCGGCGTTTGAGTCCACGGGCGTGGTGTATAGGTCCAAGTGCCGGGCGAGCGTGGCCTCGACCAGCTTGGCGAGCCGATGACGGGCGCCGGCCCTGACGGTGGACACCGCAGCTCAGGGAGGTCCGCGCCCAGGCCGTTCCACATGATCAGTGGCAGCCCCGGGTTCACCTTGAATCAGGCGGGCGAGCGCTCGGAGGCTACGGCGCTCCTCGTCCGGGGTGTCGGCCCACAGCTGGACGGTCTCGCGTCGGGGGCCGGCGACGACGCACGCCCCTACGAGCCAGACGTGGGGTCCGTACTCGAGCCAGCCGTCCCTGCGCTCGAAGAACTCCTGGAGGGCGGCGACGTCGGCGAGCTCGATGACCGACACCCGCGCCTCGGCGCTGCGCAGCTCCCCTCGTCGTCGTAGCGCTCGTGGCGGCTCACGATGAGCACCGTCCACCCCTCCGGTGCCCGGAAGACGGTGACCTGGTCGGCATAACGGCGCACGTCGAAGCAAGCGACCTGGCACCCACTGATCTTGAACTCATTGGCCATTGAGGTCTCCGATCTCGTGGTGGACCGTAACGGGGGGTGCGACAAGGCGGAGCCGGCCATCACCCGGCCGCCCCCATCCTGCGCTTGGGCCCGGGGCGGCGGTCCCAGGAGGGCGACGAACGACTCCGCACGGCGCGGCGAAGCCAGATCGGCCCACCGGCGAGCCTCAATGACCGGGGGCGGAACCGGCGGCCAAGGCGCACCTCGTGCAGCCGGCTGGCGGGACACGCCGAGCAGACCGGCGACCTCGGCCGTCCCACGAGGTCGGGAAGTTGAGCCGCGCCAGCTCGGCCTCAAGGAGCCGGAACGGCCCCCGGAGCGGTCGGCGCTACGAACAGGGGCCCGGCGTTCGTCACGGGAGGGGACCACCTTGCGCCCTCGGGCTCACCCGATCGGCCGGTCCGTCGACGTGGCCGCCCAGCGTACGACGTCGCTGGCGGGCACGACGACGCGGGGACCCGCACTTATCCGGCCGGTGGGCCAAGGACCTTCGGTCGATCCTCGTGCAGACCGTGGCGGCCTCGGTCAGCTCGCCGACGTCCTACGCGACGTGCCGGGTGTCGAGGAGGCGTTCGTATTCGGGTGGCGGCGTTCTGCGCGCGGCTCGACGACGCGCCCGCCCGTCCCGGCGTCCCCGAGCTCATGGAGTACGTGGCATTCGCCATGGCTGCGGTGCCATTGCTCTGCCTCCCGGTCTTTCTCCTCGTTCTCGTCCTCGTCGAAGGCGTCGAGGTCTCGGCGCTCCTCGTTGTCGCCGAGCCGGTCATCGGGCTCCTCGCCGCCGCACTGGCCCTCTACGCCGTCGGTGTCCTGTTCCGTCGTCTCGGGCACCCGCGTCCCGCCTCGGGCGCGTCCGGGCGGCACCCTCGCAGGCGACGAGCGCTGGCGGTCGTGGCGGGCCGTCACCGCCGGGTACCTGGCCGTGCAGGGAACCGGGGTCGGCCTTGCCGGCCTCCGCGCCTGGCCCGTGTGGTCGAGCATCGCCGTGGGAGGCGCCTTCCTCGTGCTCGCCTACGTCGTCCAACCGCCCCGAAGGGGGACGCCGGCGGCCGCGGGCGACGCCGATCGAGGGGAGGGGCAGGCGGGAGGAAGCGGCCCTCCTCGCCGACGGTCGGTCGCTTCCTGGGGCACGTCCTGTTCACGGTCGTGTTCTTCGCCGGCCTGTTCGCCGGCGCCGGCGTGGTCGTCGCGCTCACCGGGGGACCGCTGTGGGCGCTGGCCGGTGGGTTCGTCGGTCCACCGCTGATCGTGTGGAGCTTCACGCTCGGGCCGCCGGAGTGAGGACCGGGCACGCTTGACCAGGCGACCCTCTTGTTCAAGGTTAAGCTCTTTCATTGAACAAGGAGGAGCGGTGAGCAAGGTTCTCCGGCGCCGGTGGCGGACCAGCCTCGACGCAGGGGTGTCCCGCCGCGACCGCCAGGGGTGCGAGTACGAAGCGTACGTGCCCGACCCGCTCGTGGGACGCCGCTTTCGCATCGACGGTGACGTGGCCGCCGAGGTCGCCGACGCCGAACGGGCGATCACCGAGCTGAACGCCACGGCGACCGCTCTTGTCGACACCGAAGCGCTCGCCCGGCTCCTCCTGCGCGCCGAGTCGGTGGCGTCCTCGTACATCGAGGGGCTCGTCGTCGGCGGGCGCCGGCTCCTGCGGGCGGAGGCTGCTCTGGCCGCCGGCGAAACGGGGATCGACGTCACCGCCGAGGAGGTTCTCGGCAACATCCGGGCCATGGCGTGGGCGGTCGATGCGCTGGCGACGGCGGGCACCGTCACCCTCGATGGCCTGCTCGCCGTCCACGAGCGTCTGCTGTCACGCACGCGCCTGAGCGAGCATGCGGGTCGGCTGCGCGCCGTGCAGAACTGGATCGGCGGGAGCGGCTTCAACCCGTGCTCGGCGGCGTTCGTCCCCCCGCCGCCCGACCACGTCGAGCAGTTGATCGAGGATCTCTGCACCTTCCTGAACGACGACACCCTCCCCGCCGTCGCCCAGGCGGCCATCGCCCACGCCCAGTTCGAGACCATCCACCCCTTCATCGACGGCAACGGGCGCACTGGCCG
>JALYMX010000026.1 GCA_030773495.1 Actinomycetota bacterium
ACGCAGCGCCGAGGAAGTCGGCCGCCAAGGCACCGGCCGCCAAGACGACGGGTGGGCGGGCGGCGGCCAAGAAGCAGCCGGCGACCAAGGCGGCGCCGGTCACCAAGCTCGGCAAGGCGGTCACCAAGAAGACGGCGGCCACCAAGGCGGGCGCGGCGAAGGCGGCCCCGGCGGGGCGCGGCGCTGCGAAGAAGGCGCCCCCGGCGTCCAAGCGGGCGGCACCGGTCAAGAAGCGCTGAACGGGCGGCGCCGTCAGGCGCTGGGCGCCTGCGTGAGGCGGCGGAGAAGCCTCAGGGCGTGACCACGGTGACGTGGGCGGTGCCGAGGTCGCCGAGCGCGACCTCTTCTGGCTCGAGACCGGGAGTGCGGTGCACGTGGTCGGCCAGGGCCTCGCGGGCCAGGACGTCGTACCAGCCCAGCCGGTGGAGGTCGTCGTCGAGCTCGGGCGGGGTGACGGCCACGAAGAGCTCGACCCGGTCGTTGAATGCCAGGCCCAGCCGGCGGCGGATGTCGTTCGCCGCCCGCGTCAGCTCCCGGGCCGCCCCTTCGACCTCCAGGTCACGGGTGAGCTCGGTGTCGAGGGCGACGGTGACGCTCCCGTCCGACGCCCGCACCCACCCGGTCCTCGGGCGTTCCACCACCTCGACCATCTCGGCGGTGACGACGACGCGCTCGCCGTCGAGACCGAGGCCGCCGGCACCGGAGGCCAGCTCGGCCACGAAGCGGTCGAGGTCGTCGCCGGCGAGATTCCGGAGGCCGGCGGCCACGCGGGGAGCGCGCTCCTGAAAGGCAGGGCCGATGGCCCTGAAGTTCGGGCGCAGCGACCGCTCGACCACCTCGAGGGCGCCGCCCACCCGCTCGATGGCCTTCACGTTGAGCTCGTCGGCCACCTCGTCGAGCAGGGGCGCCACCGCCGCGTGCTCCTCGGCCGACATCGACACGACGGCCCGGGCCAGCGGCTGGCGGACCTTCACGCCGGCCTCGCTGCGGGCCTGGCGCCCGAGCTCGACCAGGCGGCGAGCCGCGGCCATCGCCCGCCGCAGGTCCCCGTCGGCCCACTCGGGAGCGGGGACCGGGAAGTCGCTGAGGTGCACCGACTCGGGGGCGCCGGGGTCGTGGGAGACCATGAGGTCGCCCCACAGGCGGTCGGCGAGGAACGGCGTGAACGGGGCCAGGAGCCCGGCCAGCGTGGCCAGGCAGGTGTGCAACGTGGTGAACGCCGCCGCCTTGTCGGCCGGGTCCTCCTCGGCGGGCCGCCAGAACCGGCGCCGGCTGCGGCGGACGTACCAGTTGGAGAGATCGTCGGTGAAGGTCTCCAGGCGCCGGCAGGCGGTGGAGATGTCAAACGCCTCGAGGGCATCGTCGACGGTGGTCACGGTGTCGGCCAGCTCGGCGAGGACCCACCTGTCCATGACGGGGCGAGCGGGTACGGGCGCCACGTCGGTGCCGAGGCGGTAGCCGTCGAGCTCGGCGTAGGTCAGGAAGAAGTAGTGGGTGTTCCACACGGTGAGGAGGAACTGGCGGGTGATCTCCTGGAGGTGGTGGTGACCGACCCGGCGGTTCACCCACGGGTTGCCCTCGGCCAGCATCAGCCAGCGCAGGGCGTCGGCCCCCCAGGCGTCGATCAGCTCCCACGGGTCGATGACGTTTCCCTTGGACTTGGACATCTTCACGCCGGCTTCGTCGACGATGTGCCCGAGGCACAGCACCGTGTGGTACGGCGAGCGGCCGAACAACAGGGTGGACACGGCCAGCAACGTGTAGAACCACCCGCGGGTCTGGTCGATGGCCTCGGAGATGAACTCGGCCGGGAAGTAGCGCTCGAACTCCTTGCCCTGATGGGGGTGTCCCCACTGGGCGAACGGCATGCAGCCGGAGTCGAACCAGGCATCGGCCACGCCGCCCACCCGCCGCGCCTCCCCGCCGCAGGACGGGCAGGCCAGCACTACGTCGTCGACGAAGGGCCGGTGGGGATCGAGGTCGACCAGGTCGCGGCCGGCCCGCTCGCCCAGCTCCGCTCGGGAGCCGACCACCGTCACGCTGTCGCAGTCCGTGCAGCGCCAGAACGGCAGGGGCGTGCCCCAGTAGCGGTCGCGGGACAGGGCCCAGTCCACGTTGTTCTCGAGCCAGTTGCCGAAGCGTCCCTCGCGGATGTGCGATGGGTGCCAGTCGATGGTGGCGTTGTTGGCCAGCAGCTCGTCGCGACGGGCGGTGGTGCGGATGTACCACGACGGCTTGGCGTAGTAGATCAGCGGTCGCTGGCAGCGCCAGCAGAACGGGTACTGGTGGGTGTACGTCTCGCGGCGATAGAGGCGGCCGGCGCCGTCGAGCTCGTGCATCAGGGCGGGGTCGGCGTCCTTGACGAAGGTGCCGGCGTGGGGGCCGGTGGTGAACGCCCCGTCGGCGCCCACCGGGTTCACGACCGGCAACCCTTCGGCCCTTCCCACCTCCATGTCGTCGGCCCCGAAGGCGGGGGCCAGGTGCACCAGCCCGGTTCCTTCTCCCGTGGCCACGAAGTCGGCGGTCACCACCCGGTGAGCCCCGTCGGCGCCCGCCGCGGTCGCCCATCCGAACGGCGCCTCGTAGCGCAGGCCCACCAGCTCGGTGCCGGTGAGCTCCTCGACGACCGCCGCATCGGCGCCGAGGACGGCCTCCCGCCGCTCGGCGGCCACGACCAGCTGCTCCCCGTCCACGCACGCCACGACGTAGCGCACGTCGGGGCCGGCGGCGACGGCCACGTTGCTGGGGAGGGTCCACGGCGTCGTCGTCCACACCAGCAGCGCCGCTCGGCCGGCCAGGCGGCCGTCCGTCACCGGGAAGCGGACGTAGACGCTCGGGTCGTCCACCGTCTGGTACCCCATGGCGACCTCGGCGTCGGACAAGCCGGTCCCGCAGCGGGCGCAGTACGGCGCGACGCGGTAGTCCTCGAAGACCAAGCCTTGCTCCCACAGCTGCTTGAGTGCCCACCACAGCGAGTCGACGTAGGCGGCGTCCATCGTCCAATAGGCGTCGTCCAGGTCGACGCAGAAGGCGATGCGCTCGGTGAGCTCCTCCCACACCGCGACGTACCGGGTGACCGACTCGCGACAGCGGGCGTTGAACTCGGCGACGCCGTACTCCTCGATGGCCGCCTTGCTGGTCAGCCCCAGCTCCTTCTCGACCTCGAGCTCCACGGGCAGGCCGTGGCAGTCCCAGCCTCCCCGCCGAGGGACGTAGAAGCCCTTCATGGTGCGGTACCGGGGGAACACGTCCTTGAAGGTGCGGGACTCGACGTGATGCGTGCCCGGCCTGCCGTTCGCCGTCGGTGGGCCCTCGTAGAACGTCCACTCAGGGCCGCCCGTCCGCAGGCTCAGGCTCTTGGCCACCACGGCGCGATCGCGCCAGCGCTCGAGCATCTCCCGCTCCATCTCCGGGAAGGAGGGCTGGTTGCTCACGGACGGCCACGACCGGGGCCCGTCGGGTTGGGGGGGCATCGGTCCCACTGTAGGGAACCGAGGAGGCGACTCGACCGGGCCCGGTCGAACTGGCGGGGTCGCCGGCGCCGGGTCAAGCTGCGTCGGTGACCGAGGACCCGTTCGACGTGCTCGACGACGGCGCCGTGGTGCTGCGCCTCCACGTCCAGCCGGGCGCCGGTCGCACCGCCATGGTGGGTCGCCACGGCGAGGCGTTGAAGGTGCGGGTGGCCGCACCCCCCGAGGGGGGCCGGGCCAACGCCGCCTGCCTGTCGCTCGTGGCCGCCACGCTGGGGGTCGCCGAGTCGCAGGTGGAGCTGGTGAGTGGCCCGTCCAGCCGGGCCAAGCGGGTCCGGATCACGGGGGTGGCGCCGGACGACGTGCGCCGCCTCCTCGCCTCCGCGGTGTCCCGCCCCGTCGAGGGCACCGCTCGCGGCGGCCGCGCCGGGCGCGGGGGGCGCTGAGGGCGCTGCGCTCTTCCCTGGGCGAGAGGTGCGTGGTACCGTCCGCGACCCGCTCGACCTCGGAGACCCCGGTTGCCCAGAGCCACCAAAGCCGTCGACGCCGCCAAGGATCCCACCAAGAAGTCCGGCGCGACCAAGCAGGCGGCGTCCAAGGAGGCAGCGTCCAAGCACGCAGCGGCCACGCAGCCGGCGGTCACGGAGGCACCGGCCAAGAAGGCGGCGGCCAAGGCGGGCGGCGTCAAGGCATCGTCGCCGCCGCCGTCGCCGTCGTCGCCGTCGCCGTCGCCGTCGTCGTCGCCGAAGGCCCCCCCGGTCGACAAGTTCCTGGCCGAGCAGGAGGCCCTCCTCCTCGGGGAGCGGGCGACCTACGAGGAGCAGGCCGCCGCCCTGAAGGCGCAGGCCGACCAGATGGCGCAGGAGATGGAGCCCGGCGACATCCAGTTCGACGACGAGTCGGGTGAGGGCGGGACGGCCAACATCGACCGTGAACGCGACCTGGCCCTGTCCGCCCAGGCTCGGATCGCCGTGGACGAGATCGACCACGCGCTGGCCAAGATCGCCGCCGGCACCTACGGCACGTGCGAGCGCTGCGGGCAGCCCATCCCGCGCGCCCGCCTGAAGGCGCTGCCCCAGGCCCGCCTGTGCATCTCCTGCAAGAGCGGAGGCCTGTCGCGGCGTTGACCTCCTCCCGCCGGCGGCTGGCGCTGGGCGGGGCGACGGCGGCGGCGGTGGTCGTCGCCGACCAGACCACCAAGACGTGGGCACTGCGGGCGCTCGACGACGGCCCGGTGCACGTCGTGTGGACGCTCCGCCTGAACCTGTCGTTCAACTCGGGGGCCGCCTTCGGCATCGGCAAGGGGCTCGGGCCGCTCCTCGTGGTGGTCGGCGTCGTGCTCGTGGTGGCGCTGGTGGCGATGGCCCGGTCCACGCCCACCACGGCGGCGGCCGTCGCCGTGGGGCTCGTCGGCGGGGGAGCGGTGGGGAACCTGGCCGACCGCTTCCTCCGCGACCACGGGGGCGCCGTCGTCGACTTCATCGACCTCCAGTGGTGGCCGGTGTTCAACCTGGCCGACGCCGCCATCACCTGCGGCGCCCTGCTGCTGGTGGTCGTGGGCTGGCGCGACGGCGCCGGCCGCCCGGTGTGAAGGAGGTCGTCCCCGCCGCCCTCGCCGGCGAGCGAGTGGATCGTGTCGTCGCCCTTCTCACCGGCCTGCCCCGCCGCGAGGTGGCCGGCCTGGTGACTGCCGGCCTGGTGTGGGTGGGCGGCCGGCCTGTCACCGCCAGGAGCCACCGCCTGGTGGAGGGCGACGAGCTCGAGGTGCGCCTCCCCGAGACGCCGGCGCCGCCCGGCGTGGTGGCGGCCGACCCCTCGGTGGACGTGCCCGTGGTGCACGCCGACGAGGAGGTCGTGGTGGTCGACAAGCCGCCGGGGCTCGTGGTGCACCCCGGCGCCGGCCAGGCCGCCGGCACCCTCGCCCAGGGGCTGCTGGCCCGGTACCCCGACCTGGCGGCGGCCGGCGACCCGTGGCGGCCGGGCATCGTGCACCGGCTGGACAAGGGGACGTCCGGGCTGCTCGTGGTGGCCCGCACCCCGCGCGCCTACGCCGCCCTCGTGTCCCAGCTGCGCTCCCGCGCCGTCGAGCGGCGGTACCTGACGCTGGTGTCCGGCGCCGTCGACTCGCCCGCCGGCGTGGTGGACGCCCCCGTGGGGCGGGGGGCCGGCGACCCGACGCGGATGGCGGTGTCGGCGGGGGGGCGCGAGGCCCGCAC
>JALYMX010000027.1 GCA_030773495.1 Actinomycetota bacterium
GTGCTGGCGCCGCTGGTCGACCGGGCGCGCGCCGAGCTGGGCGACGACGGGCGGGTGCTCGTGCGCCCCAGCGGCACCGAGCCGGTGGTGCGGGTGATGGTGGAGGCGCCGACCGCCGACGTGGCCGAGGCGGTGGCCGGACGGGTGGCGGCGGGGGTGGCGCGGGCCCTCGGGTCGTAGACTTCGACAGCTCATGTGCGGGATCATCGCCATCCTGCGGCGCCCCGGCGGGCGCGCCGCGCCGTCGGCGTCCGAGGTGTCCTCCGCCCTCCACGCCGCGTGCGCCGCCCTGGGCGCCCCCTCCTCGCTCCCGGACGCCGCGTCGGCCCTCGAATCGGCCGACCGGGCGCTACGCGGCACCCCGGGGATCCGCTGCCTGCTGGCCGAGCCCGCCTTCGTCGAGGCGCTGGCGCGGGGACTCGACGAGGTGGACGCGCTGGTGGCCCGCCTGGAGGCGTCCCTCGACGAGGGCGAGGTGCGGCTGGCCCCCCATGACCTCGAGTCGGTCAATGCCGACCTGCTGCGGGTCAAGGACGCCTCGTGGGCGCTGCGCTCCGACCGCCTCCGGGCCGCTCGGGCCGTCGGGCGGCTGGCCGGACGGGGCGCCGGCGACGCGGCCGTCGAGGCGTACGCCTCCATCCACGCCGCCCTGTCGGCGCTCGACCGCCTGGAGGTGCGCGGCCGGGACTCCGCCGGCCTCCACGTGCTCGTGCAGGGCCACGGCCTCGACCTCGACGCGCCGGACACCGCCGCCCTGCTCGCCGGGCGGGCCGACGACGCCCTGTTCACGTCGATGGCCGTCCGGGCCCCGGGCGGCCACCTGGCCTTCGTCTACAAGGCGGCGGCGGAGATCGGCGAGCTGGGCGACAACACCCGCTGCCTACGGGCCGCCGTGGCCGCCGACGGCCTGCTGCAGCGGGCGGTCACCGCCCCCACGGCCCGAGCCACCGTGCTCGGCCACACCCGCTGGGCCAGCGTGGGGATCATCTCCCAGGCCAACGCCCACCCCCTCAACCACGAGGAGGAGGGCGACGCCGGCGGCCCGTACGTGGCGGCCGCCCTCAACGGCGACGTCGACAACTACGCCGAGCTGACCGCTGCGGCCGGCCTGCGCATCGCGCCGGCCTTCACCACCGACGCCAAGGTCATCCCCGCCCTGGTCTCCCGCCGGCTGCGCGAGGGGGTGGCGCTGGAGGAGGCGTTCCGCACGACGGTGGCCTCGTTCGACGGGTCGACCGCCGTCGCCGCCGTGGCCGCCGACGCCCCCGACCGCCTCCTGCTCGCCCTCCGGGGCAGCGGCCAGGCGCTGTACGTGGGCCTGGCCGAGGACGCCTACGTGGTGGCCAGCGAGCCGTACGGCCTGGTGGAGGAGACCCGGCGCTACGTCCGCCTGGACGGCGAGGCCAGCCCGGTGGAGGGGGCGCCCCGCGGCCAGGTGGTCGTGCTCGACGCCGCCGCCGCCGGCACGCTGGAGGGCATCCGGCGCACGGCCTACGACGGCACCCCGGTGCGGTTGGGCGACGACGAGGTGCGCACCGCCGAGATCACCACGCGCGACATCGACCGGGCCGGCTACCCGCACTACCTGTTGAAGGAGATCACCGAGGCGCCGGCGTCGTTCCGCAAGACGCTGCGGGCCAAGATCGCCGCCGACGGCGACGGCCTTCGGGTCGTCCTCGGCGACGACACGCTCCCGCCGGCGGTGCGCGAGCGCCTGCGCCGGGGCGAGATCCGGCGGGTGCGGGTGATCGGCCAGGGCACCGCCGTCGTCGCCGGCCACAGCCTGGCCACCGTGCTGGCCGGGATGGTGGCCCGCGCCGGCATAGCCGTCGACGCCCTGCCCGCCACCGAGCTGTCGGGCTTCGGCCTCGACGACGACATGTCCGACACCCTCGTGGTGGCGGTGAGCCAGTCGGGGACGACCACCGACACCAACCGCACCGTCGACCTGGTGCGGGCCCGGGGCGCCTCGGTGGTGGCGGTGGTGAACCGGCGCGACAGCGACCTCGTGCAGCGGGCGTCGGGCGTGCTGTACACCTCCGACGGGCGCGACGTGGAGATGGCGGTCCCCTCCACCAAGGCGTTCTACGCCCAGGTGGCGGCCGGGTTCCTGCTTGCCCTGGCCGTGGCCGACGAGGCCGGCTGCGCCGACCGCCATCGGGGCACCGAGCTGCTCGCCGCGCTGCGGGAGCTGCCGGCGGCCATGGAGGTGGTGCTGGCCCGGCGGCCGGCGCTCGCCGCCGTGGCCCAGCGCCACGCCCCTGCCCGCCGGCACTGGGCGGTGGTGGGCAACGGGGCCAACCGGGTGGCAGCCGCCGAGGTGCGCATCAAGCTCTCCGAGCTCTGCTACAAGTCCATCGCCTGCGACGTCACGGAGGACAAGAAGCACATCGACCTCTCGGCCGAGCCACTCATCGTGGTGTGCGCGGCCGGCCTGTCCGGTCCCACGGCCGACGACGTGGCCAAGGAGGTGGCGATCTACCGGGCCCACCGGGCCGCCCCGGTCGTCATCGCCACCGAGGGCGCCCGCTTCCCCGCCGCCCTCGAGGTGGTGGAGGTGCCTCCCGTCCACCCCGCGCTGGCCTTCGTGCTGTCCGCCATGGCCGGCCACCTCTTCGGCTATGAGGCGGCCCTGGCCATCGACGCCCAGGCGCTGCCGTTGCGCGAGGCGCGGGCCTCGGTGGAGGCCGCCGTGTCGGCCGGCGAGGACGTGGTCGACCCGCTCCCCCGTCTGGCCGAGCTCGTCGAGGCGCCGGCCGCCCGCTTCCTCGACGGCCTGCGGGCCGGGAGCTACGACGGCACCCTCGACGCCTCCACGGGCGTGCGCCTGGCGTCGCTGTTCCGCTACGTCCGCGGCCGGGCGCCCCTCGAGTCGTACGAGCTCGAGTTCGGCAAGGTGGGCACCCCGAGCGTCGTGGTCCAGGACCTCACCGACGCCCTCACGCGGGGCATCGAGGAGCTGACCCGCCCCGTCGACGCCATCAAGCACCAGGCCAAGACGGTGACGGTGGGCATCTCCCGGTCGGAGGAGGCGCTGTTCGAGGTGCCCCTCGTGCAGCAGCTGCTGGCCGCCGGCGCCGCCCGCCACCGCCTCGGATATCGGGCCCTGCGCACGCTGGCCGCCCTCGACGCCGCCGTCGACGAGGTCACCGGGTACACCCGGTACCGCATCGAGGGGTCGGTGGGTGACGGCACTGCCACCATCGCCGTGGTCGACCGGGGCGGCGTGGCCACGTCCATCCCCTCACGGGCCGACGCCGACCCCCGCCTGCTGGGCACCAAGCACCGCGCAGCCACCGAGCGGGAGGTCACCGTGGCCCGGGGGCGGCGCGACGGGCGCACGCTGATCCTGGTCCCCGAGACCAAGGACGTCCAGGTGGTGGGGATGACCCTGCTGCACGTCCGCTTCGCCGACCGGCTGGCGCCGGCCGACGCTTCACGCGTGCTGCGGGGCTACCGCGACCGCTACGACGCCCTCGTCGACGCCGTCACCGAGACCGAGCCGACGTTCCGAGAGCGGGTCCTCGGCGACGTCGACGTCATCGACCTGCTCACCGAGCCGGTGCACGTGCTGGCCGACCGCTGGCGGGCATGAGGCGGGCATGATCGGCCTCGGCGTCGACGCCGTCGAGGTGGACCGCTTCCGCCTCGTGCTCCGCCGCACGCCCCGCCTGGCCGAGCGGCTGTTCACCCCCGACGAGCGGGCCTACGGCGCTCGCTTCCGCGATCCCGCCCCCCGCCTGGCCGCCCGGTTCGCCGCCAAGGAGGCAACCATGAAGGCGCTCGGGGTGGGCCTCGGGGCCTTCGACTTCCACGAGGTGGAGGTGTGCGTGGCCCCCTCCGGGGCCCCCTCGCTGCGGCTGTCCGGCCGGGCCGCCGCGGTGGCCGGCGGGCTCGGGGTGACGGCGCTGCACGTGTCGATCACCCACACCGACACGTTGGCCGAGGCCGTCGTGGCCGCCCTGTGATCCCCGTCCTCACCCCCGAGGAGATGCGGGAGGTCGACGCCGCCGCCCCCGACCCCGTGGACGTGCTCGTCGCCCGGGCCGGCGCCGCCGTCGCTCGGTCCGCCGTCCGGCTGCTGGGCGGCACGTACGGCCGGCGCGTCACGGTGGTGGCCGGCAAGGGGAACAACGGTGTCGACGGGCGGGAGGCGGCCGACATCCTCGCCCGGCGCGGCACGCGGGTGCTCGTCGTCGACGCCGCCGACGCCCCCGCCGCCCTGCCCGCCTGCGACTTGGTCGTCGACGCCGCCTACGGGACCGGCTTCCGCGGGGAGTATCGGGCGCCCGACGCCGGCGGCGCCCCCGTGCTCGCCGTGGACATCCCCTCCGGCGTGGACGGCCTCACCGGCGAGGCGGGGGACGGCGCCGTGCGGGCCGGCCACACGGTGACCTTCGCCGCGCTGAAGCCCGGCCTGCTCCTCGGCGCCGGCCGGGACCACGCCGGCGTGGTCGAGGTCGTCGACATCGGCCTCGACGTCAGCGCAGCGCGCGCCCACCTGGTGGACGACGGCGACGCCGCCCTCCTGCCCCGCCGCCCCCGCGACGCCCACAAGTGGCAGAGCGCGGTGTTCGTGGCCGGCGGGTCGGCGGGGATGGCCGGCGCCGCCGTCCTCGCCGGCCGCTCGGCCCTGCGGGCC
>JALYMX010000028.1 GCA_030773495.1 Actinomycetota bacterium
GCCGTCGCGTTGCAGCCATCGCACGAGGTGCAAGAAGGCGTCGGTGGCGGTGATGTGGAAGAACGGTTCGGCGTCGAGGCGGATGGTGACGACGATGGCGTGGCCGGGGTGATCGGCGCCGGTGCTCGTTCGGCGGTGACCTCGGTCACAGCGGCTCGGGCGGAGGACTCGTCGACGATGGCCTTGTTGTCGGCGAAGGCGGCGACGAGGGACTGCACGGCGAGGTTGTTGACGGCTCGGGGCAGGCCCCGGCTGACCTGGTGGATGAGGGCCAGAGCGTCGTCGGAGAACAACGTGTCCGCCCGTCCGGCGAGGCGCAGGTGGTGGGCCACGTAGGAGGCGGTCTCGCCGAGGTCCATGCCGGACATGGCGTAGCGCAGGGCGATGCGTTGATCGAGGGCGGCGAAGGCGCCGAGCTTGATGCGCCGGCGCAGGGTGGGCTGGCCGACGAGGAGCACCGCTCCTGGCGAGCGGGAGTCCATGTCGACGCTGGTGAGCAGGCGGAGCTCTTCTAGCTGGTCGGCGCCGAGGAGATGCGCCTCGTCAAGGACGAGCACGACTCGCTTTCCTCGCTCGGCGTCCTCGGCGGCCAGGGCGTCGGTGGCCTGGGGGATCAGCGCTGCCTTGTGGAACCGGGGCACGCCACCCAGGGCGGAGACGATGGCGGCGTAGCTGCCGCTTACACCCCCGCCCGTTCTTCACCGGCGGCGGCCACGGGTGCGTGGTGGACACCCCTGCCGGGGCGCAACTCGTCTACCACCGCAAGCTGGGCGCCGACCCCGGGTGGGCGGACCGGGAGATCCGCTCGGCACCGCTCGGCTGGGACGCCGACGGCTACCCGGTGCTCGTCTCGACGAGCCGCCGCTCACCCACCCGCCGGCCCGACGCCGTTCGCGACACGCTCTACGTCGACGGCGGGATGACGTCGTCGTCGATGCGTGAAGTGGTCAACGGGAGCTGAGCGACGAGCCAGCTGATTCGGAGACGCGCGATGCCACGACCATTCGACCGTCAGCACCCCGCGGCTGCTGCCAGCACGCGACACGCCTGCGCCATCCGAGGCGCCGACAGTGTCGCGACCCGACGCCGAAAGACGTCGCGCGGCAGCGTATGGATGTTGTCGAAGTTGACGACGCAATCACTCGGGACTCGGTCGTCGTCGGCGCGCAGCGCAAGCTCGGAGACGAGCCCACGTCGCGTGCGGGTCAGCGCGGCGACGACGACCGAGCCGATGCGGTCAGCGACAGGGTCACGGGTGAGAACGAGCACCGGGCGGTCGCCGCCCGGCGTCGCCGCGAACCAGATCTCACCCCGCTGCATTGGCCCAGTCGGACCAGTCCTCGGCGGGACTCCAGTCGGCGATGGCGGTGAGAGATCGTTCCCCCTCGTCGAGCGGGTGGTCGGCCCAGGTCCTGGCGTCGTTCTCGCCGGCGAGGCACAGCAGGTGACGACGGAGGGCTTCGCGGAGCAACTCGGAACGGTCGACGCCGAGACGGCGGGCCCACCGCTGCGCCTCGGCAGCCTCCTCCTCGTCAACACGAAAGCTCAACATGGTCATACACCGACCGTAGCACCGTATGACGCGATCGTTTCAACGAGTCGTCGCCGCGCGTGCGGGGGCGGGCGGCCCGGCACGTGCTGCGGCAGTGGCTTAGCCCCGACTGGGTGCCATGAGGTCAGCGGTGCTCGGGGTTCTCGTTCTCCCACCGGCAGCCTGCATCCCACGCCGATCGCTGGTTGCCGTGAGCAGGGATGCCCCTGGCATCCTTCAACATGCGCGCGAGGTGCAGGAGGTTCCAGGTCATGAACGTGATGTTGCGGTTGGTGAAGTCGTTCTCCGGCCCACCGCTGCCGGGGTCGAGATAGGACGGCCCCGGACCCGCTTCGCCGATCCAGCCGGCGTCGGCCTGAGGCGGGATCGTGTAGCCGAGGTGCTGCAACGAATACAGGACGCTCATCCCCACGTGCTTGACGCCGTCCTCGTTGCCGGTGACGACACACCCGCCGACGCGTCCGTAGTACGCGTACTGGCCGGCGTCGTTGAGCAGGCTCGAGCAGGCATAGAGCCGCTCGATCACCTGCGTGCACACCGACGACTTGTCACCGAGCCAGATCGGGGTGCAGAGGACGAGGATGTCCGCCGCCAGGACTCGCTCGTACAGCGCGGGCCACTCGTCGCTCGGAGCACCGTGCTCCGTCATGTCCGGCCGGACGCCGGTGGCGATGTCATGGTCCACGGCTCTGACGACGTCCACCGTCACCCCCTGGTCGCGGAGGATCGCGATCGAACGGTCCGCCAAGCCCTGCGTGTGGCTCCGCTCAGGCGAGCGCTTCAGCGTGCAGTTGATGAAGAGCGCTCGAAGGTCGTCGTAGCGGGTCATCGTTCCTCCTACGTGAGTCAGCAGGCGGGTCCACCGGTGCCGGCCGAAATGCGGACGTCAGTGCAGGGACCGCAGGGCGAAGAGGGCGAGCCCGAACACAGCCACGCCGATCACGAGCAGTCGCAGCTCCGGCTCATGACGAACAGCCGCGAAGGCGCCGCCGAGAAGGACCGCCAGGATGACCCCCTGGGCGGCGACGCCGCCGTCGGTTCGCGGCAACAAGAGGTCTGACCACGCGATCAGTGCCACGTCGCCCAGTCGGCGCCCGCCGCGATCCCGGCGGCGAACACGAGGAACGGGACGCTGCTGAGGGCGACGACGGTAGGCCGCTGGCGAAAGCCGAGCGAGTGGAGCGACAGGCGGAAGACGAGGGCAGCACCGGCGACGGCCAGCCACCAGACGACCCGGGCCGGCACGGGCCAGGACGGTGGGACGAGCAGGGAGGCCCAGGCGGGCACGGCACCCGCGCTCGCCGCGCTGGCGAGCACCTCGGCCGACATGGCGGCGATGACGAACACCAAGCTGGCGACGGCGATCCATCCCCACTGCGCCGCCCGATGGCCCCGCCCCTCCATCTGGGTGCTCTGGAGCTCCTCGAGCGCCGAGAGGAGCTCCGTGACCGCCATCCGCTGGCGGTAGTCGGGGTCCACGTGCCGCGCCACAATGGTGCCGGAACGGTCGATGACGAACGTCGCGGGCACCGGGAGGTTCCAGGAGCCGTCGGCGTTTTGGGCATCGAGCGCCATGCCCCACTGTCGATAGAACGGCCGCAGCTCCTCGGGGAGCTCGAACTGCAGGCGATAGGCCCGGATCACGTCCTGGCCGAGGTCGCTGAGGACGTCGAAGCCGAGACTGAGCTTCTGGACGAAGGCCTGTGACGCGTCGGGAGCCTGCGGGCTGACGGCCAGGAGGCGTGCGCCGGCACGCTCGATGTCCGGCAGCGCTTCTTGCAGCGCCTGCATCTCGGTGTTGCACACGGGGCACCACGCCCCGCGGTAGAAGGAGAGCACCACGGGCCCCGCCGCCAGGCGCTCCGCCAAGGATACCGGCCGACCGTCGGCGTCGGGGAGCGAGAAGTCCGGGGCGGTCGTGCCGACGTCGAGTCCCGGCGTTGTGCCCTCGGCCCGCAGACGCTCGGTCATCTCCGTGGCCAGCGCACGTCGGTCCTGCTGCTCGGTCATCGCGCGAGCGTACCCGATTGTTTGCACTGTGCAATTGCGGGGTACCCCCCTCGGCGGAAAGAGACCGGAGGGAGGAGCCATGGGGGACGTGGTGCGGTCGCGGCCGGCGGGACCGCCAGCGCAGGATGCCGCCGGTCGCTCCGGCGGCATCGGAAGGGGCTCGACACCCGCCGCTGAGCGAGTGAGCGATGACCTTCGACGGCACGGGGGCGAGCTGCTCGACCGGCGCCGCCGGACCGCAGCGCTCTCGCTCGTGGCGGCTGGCGCGATGGGGGTCGTCGCTGCCTATCAGAACGGTCTCGTTCGCCGACTGCCCGAGCCACCCCTGCCGTTCTTCGATGCGGAGCAGGTCGACGCGTCCGGGGAGGCCTACGCCCTGTTCCGCACACCGGACGCCGCGCTCGGCCTGGTGAGCGTCGCCATGGTTCCGCAGGTGATGCCCGAGGCAAGACTGGCGCTGCGGCGACTGCTCGGGCGGTGACGGCGGTCTGGTCACCGCCACAGGTGGAGGTGCCGTTCCACGCGCCGGTGCTCGAAGCCCACCGCCTGATCGGCGACAGCCAGTCTGCGGCGCTGGTCCTTCCCGACGCCACGATCGACTGGTGGTGCGCGCCGGCGTTCGATTCACCGCCACTGCTGTGGTGGCTGCTCGATCCCGCCGGCGGGGTAGCCCGCTGGAGGGGCGCCCGGATGGTCTCCCGCGACGATCGGCCGGCCGGCCCGACCTGCCGCACCCGCATCACCGTCGACGGCCACCACGTCGACTGCTGGGATGGGATTGTCACCGGCCCCGCCGGACACGGCACCTGCCTGGTCCGCCTCGTTCGTGCGGTCGACCGGCCGTGCACCCTGAACCACGAGCTCGCGGCCGGCGGCTTCGACAGTGCCGCCCTCGACTGGGCACACGCCCCGCTCGAACACGACGGTGCGCCTGTCCTCGTCAGCGGCGCGCGGTCCGTGTACGACGGCCGGTGGCTGCGCACCGAGGTCGAAGCGACGGCCGACGACTGGCGGGGCTTCGTGATCGCCGTGGGCGGCCCCGGGCTCGTCGATGCCTGCGCAATGGCCGATGCGCTCGCTCGTGCGGAGGCGGCCGTGGCCGAGACGGTCGACGCCTGCCGCTTGCCGCATCATCACCCTGAGCGGGTCCGGGATGCGCTGCTCGTGCTTGACGCGTGCACCTACCGCCCGACGGGGGCGGTGATCGCCTCGCCGACGACATCGCTGCCCGAGGTCGTCGGTGGAACCTCGCAGTGGGACTACCGGTACACGTGGCTGCGAGACGCTTCGCTCGCGGTGTCGGTCGCCGCGCTGCTCGGCCGCCGCGATGTCGCCGACCGGTACCTGCGGTTCGTCCTGGACATGACGAAGGATCGGCGCGTTCCGTCCGGTCCCTTCACGGACGTCCGGGGCGAGACGGCTCCGGCCGAACGCGACCTCCCGGTCGCGGGATGGGGAGGATCGCGCCCGGTCCGCGTCGGGAACGACGCTCGAGACCAGGTGCAGTACGACGCGCTCGGTCTCCTGATCCAGGGCATCGGGGTCTACCTCCAGACGGGCGGCTCACTCGATGAGGCCACCTGGAGCCTCGTCCGCTCGGTCGCCGACGACGCCGCCCGTGTCAGCCACTCGCACACGAACGGAATCTGGGAGTTGCGCGAGCCGCTACCCCTCGTCGATGCGGACATCGGCCGCTGGCTCGCCCTTGACGTCGCACTCTGGATCGCCCGGCTCCGCCACCCCTTCACCCGACGCCGGCACTGGAAGCGGGCGAGAGACGAGGCTCGAGCGCGGGTGCTCGCCCCCGTTCGCGCAGACGGCAGCCTGCCGCAGGCCTACGAAGGTGGCCGGCGCAGCGACGCCTCGGCGCTGATGATCCCGGTCTTCGCCCTTCTCGGTCGGGGGGATCGTCGTGCCCACCGGCTCGTGGACGCCGTCCGCCACGATCTCGGTGCGGGCCCCTTCCTGTACCGCTTCCCGCCGGACGGGCCCGAAGGGCGCGAAGGCGCCTTCTTGCCGACGTCTTGGTGGGCGGTAACCGCGCTCGCCGTGCTCGGGCGCTACGACGAGGCCCGGCTTCTCGCAGACGAGCTGTGCGCCCGGCTCCCCCGCCTCCTGGCCGAGGAGATCGATCCGGAGAGCGGCCACAGCCTCGGGAACACCCCCCTCGTCTGGTCGCACATGGAGGTGGCTCGAG
Organism: Actinomycetota bacterium; assembly: GCA_030773495.1. Classification (GTDB taxonomy): domain Bacteria; phylum Actinomycetota; class Acidimicrobiia; order Acidimicrobiales; genus JALYMX01. The sequence continues at coordinate 5,760 of JALYMX010000028.1, forward strand.
CGATGTACGTACTCGACGCCGCCCGCATCCGCGCGCGCTGGGGTGGTGTCGGCCTCACGGCGTGGCGCATCGCCCGGTACGTCCAGCTGCGCTGGTTCCCCACTGCACCGCCCGATCGACGGGAGGACCCGTGATCAACGCCCAACAGCGTCGCGGCGTCGCCATCGTGTCTACGCACGCTCGCAGCGCTCCGCCGGATGCGGTCTCAGAACCACGGAAGGATCGTCAACGTGGGCTCCTCCCTCGCCTTCATCGGCATCCCCCTGCAGGCCGCCTACTGCGCATCCAAGTTCGCGGCCCGGGGCTTCAGCGAGTCGGTGCGCGCCGAGCTGCTCCACGAAGGGAGTAAGGTGACGCTGTCGATGGTGCACCTTCCCGCGATCGACACCCCGCAGTTCGACTGGTCCGAAGCGCGCCTGCCGAACTACCCCCAACCCGTCCCGCCGACCTACAGCCCCGAGGTGGCCGCCCGCTTCGTCCTCGACGCGGCCCTCGACGGGCGCCGATCGAAGATGCTCGGCGCGTGGAACAAGCTGATCTTCACCGGCACCAAGGTCGCCCCTGGCGTCCTGTCGCGCTACGCGGCCAAGACCGCTGTCAACTCCCAGCAGACGGAAACGCCCGTGGCGGATGATCGACCGAGCAACCTGTGGGCGCCGGCCGACGCTGCCACCGACTACGGGGCCCACGGCTCGTTTGGGCATCAACAGGGCGGGTTCCTCCACCCGGGATTCCTTGCAACGCCGCCCAAGAGCGCGGCCGACGTCGCCGTCGCCGTCAAGGACGCCGCGTCGTTCGTTCTCGGCCGGAACCGCCGTGCCAAGCAGCTGCGATCGAGCTGATGTTGCGCCGGCCGAGGCTAGGGCCTGAACGCGTCGACAAGGGTCTCCACCGACGGAGCACCCTCGAGCGCGCCCGATGCCGAGCGGTAGAGACGGCACGACATGGACGGCTCGTCTTCTGCGTCTCCGACGTCGCGGCCATCCACGAGGACGCTCGGCGATCCACGCATCCCGACCGCGGCAGCCTCGTCGGGGGTCGTCACCTCCTGCGCTCGCACCTGCACGTCGAGCCCGACGATGACTGTGGCTTTCGCCAGACGCCGACGTGTGAGGTCGACGTTGGGGCACCCTGGCACGGACAGCAGATCCACGACAACCGGGTCCTTGACGCCGGGCGCGTCTTGGCGGCGTACCGCCGGAGCCGCGCGGTCGCGGACGCCGCCGCGGTCCGAGAAGCGGTCCGGGCGACGGTCCGCCTGAGCCGTGCCGTCGCCTGCGCCGGTGCCCGACATCCCGGCCAGCCTGCCACGTCGCCCCCAGCCAACCGTTCTTCGCCGTGGGTCGCATGCCCGTCGACGCACCGGTCAATGCATTGCTCGAGGCGCCGGTGACGAATGGAGACCACCGGTCCGAGACTCCGGCCGACCCGCCTGGCATGCCCGCTTCATCCAGGAATGCGCAGCCGTCCCGAGGGGGTTGCCACCCCGTCGCCTCGTCGTCGCCGGCGGATAAGCAGCGAAGCAGCAACGCGTTCGAGCTCTATGTCCTTCCCGAGATCCCCGTGCTCCTCCACGTCGCCAGGTCGCTGGTCTCGCGTCCCGCCGATGCCGAGGATCTGGTGCAGGACACCCTCCTGCGGGCCTACCGGAGCATCGATCGCTTCGACGGCGCCCATCCGCGAGCATGGTTGCTCACGATCATGCGTAACGCCGAGATCAACCGCAACCGTCGACGCCGACCCGACCTGCTCGCCGATCCTGACGACGAGGCGCAACCGGAAGTTGCCGGATCGGCCTCCGTCGACTCCCCGGAGACCTTGGTGCTCGGCGCCGAATTCGACGCCGTGGTGAGCGAGTCGCTGGAGTCGCTGCCGGCGAACTCCAGACAGATCATCGAGCTCGTGGACATCGCCGGGCTTTCCTATGCCGAAGCGGCCTTCGTCCTCGATGTGCCCATCGGCACCGTGATGAGCCGGCTGCACCGGGCGCGCACACGGCTGCGCGACCGACTGGCCCTCGCTGGCCTCGCACCGAGGCGCAGATCGTGAGACGGCTGATCGCCCGTCTCGGGCGGCCCCTGCCGTGCCACGAGGTGGCGGCCGTGCTGCAGGCCTACGTCGACGGGCAGGCCGATCCGTTGACGACGAAGCGCGTGCGGCGGCACCTGCGCGACTGCCGGCGGTGCGGCCTGGAGACCGACATCTACGTCGCGCTGAAGGCCTCACTCATCCGTCGTCGCGATCTCGAAGACCATGTCCTCGACCGGCTACGTACCTTCGGCGCCAACCTCCGAGACGACACGGCAGGCGGCGAGGTCGGGTCCGTCTGACCGGTCACTGGCAGGGCGGCTGTTCCTCGTTCGGACCGTCTCGCCAGCCGGTGATGCCGTCAACACGGTCGTCGTCGGGCGGCTGGTTTCGATCTCACCGGTGCCCGAGTCGGCGTGATCGCAGCTGTGATGCTCGCGGTGCTGCGCGTGCTCGTTCTCGGACCCCTAGCGGGCACCTCGCGGACGGGGTCCCGCGGCGACGCCTGCTGGTCGGTGCCGCCTGATCCGGGTGTCACCGCGCTCGTGGTCGCTGTCGACACCGATCGTTGGCGCCCTCTACGCCGTCGGTCGCTCTCGGGGGTCGCTCACGTGCGGTGCGGTCCGTCACGTCGGCCGTGCTGCCCTCGTAGCGGCCGCGATCGGTCTCTCTGGGCGCGGGCGAGGTGCGCGGCCGAGATCGGTGCGCCGGAGCATTGGCACGCTCGACTGGGTGTGTTGTGGCGCAGATCGGCGGGAACGGAGGAGCCGTGAAGAATGCACCGGATCACGACGCCGTCCTCGATGCGATCGTCGCCGGGTCTAGGGTGCTGGTGGGGATCTCCACCCGCTCGTTGCAGGCCACGACCCACGACGTGACATTGCCGCAGTGTCGGGCGCTGGCGACGCTGGGACAGCGCGGTCCGCTCAGCCTCGTCGGTTTCGCCGAGGCCTTGCAGGTCAACCCCTCGACCGCCACGCGGATGTGCGAGCGCCTGATCGAGAAGGGCCTCGTCCGGCGCACGCGGGCCGAGCGCGGTGTGTCGCTCGATCTCTGCGAGGCGGGCAAGCGCGTCGTCTCCGACATCACGCGCGCCCGCCGCCACGAGCTCGATCAAATCGTCAGCAAGCTCTCCCCGCGCGAACGGGAGGAGCTCGTTCGCTGCATGGAAGCCTTCCGCCGGGCCGCAGGCGAGCCCGGCGAGCGCGACTGGGCCATCGAGTGGTGGGACTAGCGCGGTTTTGCATTGTGCAAGACCGGGAAGGCCTTGCTGAGTTGCAGTGTGCAAACAGCGGGCGCCCGGTCGTCTGTAGATGACCCCCGAGCGGTACGGCGTCCGTTCCTGACGGGAGGTGGCGCATGCGGTTCGGGATTTGCGGCCTTGGTCGGATGGGCGAGTCCCTTGCTCTTCAGGCGCGCGAGAAGGGCCATGACGTGGTCGGGTTCGATCCCGGGGGCTCCCAGGCCGTCGAAGCCGCAGGCGGCCAGGTGGTCTCGTCCATCGAGGAGCTTGCGGGGACACTGAGCCCGCCCCGTGTCGCACTCGTGTACGTGCCCCACGGCGAGCCGACCGACGAGGTGCTCCACGCCCTCGCCGGAGCCTTCACTGCTGGCGATGTCATCGTCGATGGCGGCAACAGCCACTGGGAGGCATCGCGTCGCCGCCGCGACGAGCTCGCCGGGGACGGAATCCACTTCCTCGATGCCGGGACGAGCGGCGGCGTCACCGGTGCTCGCCATGGCGCCTGCTTCATGGTCGGGGGGTCGACTGCAGGTGTGCAGGTCGTCGAAGAGCTGCTCACCGACCTGGCCGTACCTGAGGGCTTCCTCCACGTCGGCGGTCCCGGCAGCGGCCACTTCGTCAAGAACATCCACAACATGATCGAGTTCGGCATGGTGCAGGCGATCGGCGAAGGCGTCGAGCTGTTGAAGCGGAGCGACTGGGACATCGACCTCGCCGCCCTGTTCCACAACTGGAACCACGGATCGGTCATCCGGACCTGGCTCGTCGAGCTCATGGAACGCGCGCTGCGCTCCGAGCACCGGATGGAGGACCTCGAGCCCTACATCGAGGACACCGGTGAGCAGCGGTGGGGCGTCGAGTTCGCCTTGCAGAAGTCGCTGCCCATCCCGCTCCTCGCCCAAGCCGTCTGGGGCTTCTCCGAGTCCCAAGACCAGGAGCGGCCGTGGGCCAAGACGGTGGCACTTCTGCGCCACGAGTACGGCGGGCATCCGCTCAAGCATGCGGACGCGGCCGGTCCCGAGTCGCGTGACGCATGAGTGACTTCGACCTCGCAGTCATCGGAGGCGGAACCGGGGGCCTCTCAGCGGCCCGCGAAGCCGCGCGCCGTGGCGCGAAGACGTTGCTCGTGCAGGAAGGGCGCCTCGGCGGTGACTGCACGTTCACCGGGTGCGTCCCGTCGAAGTCGCTCCTCGCCGCTGCAGCCCGGGCCGAATCGTTCGCCGATGCCATGCGCGCGGTCCACGCCGCCATCGAGACCATCGCGGCGACGGAAGACGATGCCGCACTGGGTCGCGAGGGCGTCGAGGTGCGCCATGGGCGGGCGGCCTTCCGGTCGCCGCGGGAGATCGACGTCGACGGCGTGCGCGTAACGGCCGACAAGGTGGTCATCGCGACAGGTGCTCGCCCCGCGATCCCGCCCATCACCGGGCCTGCGCGACGTTGACAACCTCACGAACGAGAACCTCTTCGAGCTGACCTCCCTGCCTCGCAGGCTTGCGATCCTGGGCGGGGGGCCGATCGGCGTCGAGATGGCCGAGGCATTCGCCAGACTTGGCTCCGAGGTGAGCATCCTCGAGGCGGGCGACCGCATCTTGAGCCGCGAGGAGCCGGAGGCGTCCCAGGTCGTGCACGCGTCGCTTGAGTCGTTCGGCGTCTCGATCAAGACCGCTCGGGCCGTGCAGGAGGTGCGGCGGCACGGCGGGGCCCTGCGCGTGTTCATCGAGGACGCCGACGTCATCGATGCGGATGCAGTGCTCGTCGCCGTTGGGCGACAGCCGAACACCGCAGGCATTGGGCTCGAGGACATCGGCGTCGAACTCGATGCCAAGGGCTTCATCAGCACCGACGAGACGATGGCGACGAGCGTGCCAACATCTGGGCGGTGGGGGACGTCGCGGGGAGGCTGCAACTCACGCACGCGGCCAACCGCATGGCGCTGGTGGCCGTACGCAATGCCCTCTCCCGCATCAGCACCGTCCAGAAGCAGCGCTTCGATGCGTCGTCGGTGCCGTGGGCGACCTTCACCACCCCCGAGGTCGGACGCGTGGGCATGACGGAGGCCGAGGCCGCCGAACACGGTGGCCGAGTCGCCTACCTCCCGATGACCGAAGTCGACAGAGCCGTGGCGACGGGCGACACCGTCGGCTTTCTCAAGCTCATCGCCGGACCCCGACGACTCCTGCGCAACACCGCGGGCGGTCGACTCCTGGGAGCGACCGCCGTCGCCAGCGTCGGCGGTGAGCTCGTCCACGAAGTGGCGCTCGCCATGCGCACCCGCATGTTCACCGGGCGCCTGGCACAGACGGTGCACACCTACCCGTCGTGGTCGATGGCCGTCCAGAAGGCGGCAGCGCAGTTCTTCATCGAGATCGAGGGCCGGCGAGCCAGACCGGCCTCGGCCGAGCGCAGCCCTCGCGAGTGACAGGAGCGCTTCCACTGACGGCCGCAGAGGATGCGGTTCGCGAGCTCGTCACGCTGCTCGCCTTGGCCGTGGAGGCGGCCGGCGTCGCCGTCGTCGCGGTCGGCGCCGGCCGTGCCCTCGCCGGGTTCGTGGGATCCTGTCGACCTCGTACGGCGCCGAGCCAGTTCCTCCGGATCCGCCTCCGGATGGGCCGCCACCTGGTGCTCGCCCTCGAGTTCCAACTGGCGTCGGACATCCTGCGGACGGCGGTGGCGCCCACCTTCCGCCAACTCGGCCAGCTCGCCGCGGTGGCCGCCATTCGGACGGCCCTCAACCTCGTGCTCGACCGCGAGATCCGCCGCGAGCAGAGCGAGGTCGAGGAGGCGAGGACCGAGGCGGGAGCCGCTGACTGTTGGCGTCCCTCAGCGGCTGAGCAGCGGCTCACTCCGGCGGACGCCGGTGCTGAAGAAGAAGAACGAGACCAGGACGCCGAAGACGATGTGGACGACGAGCTCGAAGGGCTGGTTGGCCATCCCGAAGATCGGGAACAGCAGCGGCGCAATCAGCTTGAAGTTGACCAGGTAGAGCAGTGCGCCGTAGGCGGTGCCGGCCAGGGCGACCGCTGCGTTGGTCCGCAGCATCGGAGCGATCAGGCCGAAGAGCATCCCGAAGACGACCGACAACACCAGGTGCACGAGAACGCCGACGGTGGGGTCGGCGGTGCCGGCGGCCATGGCGGCGTCACCCTTGGCGATGGTCGAGATCATCATGAGCGGCCCCTTCGCGGGATCGCCCACGGTGGTGGCGAACCACATCGTGACGGCGATGAAGGCCGCCCCCGACAGCGCGCCGGCGACCGCGCCCCGCACCAGGCGCGCCTTGACGTCCTCTGGTGCTCCATCCACTGCACGGGCTGGTGTGCCGGTGTCCGTGACTACGTTCATCCGAGGTCATCCCTTTCGACTGCGCTGGAGGTGGCGTGGGAACCCGGTGAGGCCGCCTTCCATTCCACTGTTCAGTGATGCTGAGCCGGCGGGTGTCGGGAAGCATCGACCGGGCCTAGCGGGTTCCCCAGAGGTGACCGCTGAGCGCTCCGCCGACCCCAGCACCGGCGATCGGCAGACGGGGCTGACCGCGCGAGTCGTTGCCGCCGCCGTTGTCCTCGCCCTCACCGCAGCCGCCTGCGCCGGTGACGGCGACCGGGCTGGCGGCGGCGACGGGGCCGGCGGAGCGGCGATCACCGTCGACCAGGTGGCGTCGTCGCCCCCCGAAGAGGGGATCTCCGCTCTGAATGACCCTCACCATCCCGACCTCCCCACCTCGCTGGTCGACCTTGCCGAGATCGTCTCCGGCGGACCACCTCCCGACGGCATCCCACCGATCGACGAGCCGCGGTTCGAAGCGGCCGACGCCGTCGACTGGCTGGACGACGACGAACCCGTCCTCGCCTTCACCCACCAAGGCGACACCCGCGCCTACCCGGTGCAGATCCTGACCTGGCACGAGATCGTCAACGACACCGTCGCCGGCATCCCGGTGACCGTGACCTACTGCCCGTTGTGCAACTCCGCGGTCGCCTTCGACCGCCGCCTCGACGACCGGATCCTCGACTTCGGCACGTCGGGCAAGCTCTACCGATCGGCCCTCGTGATGTACGACCGCCAGACCGAGTCGCTGTGGACGCACTACACCGGCCAGGCCGTGGTCGGCCGCCTCGCCGGTAAGGTCCTCGAGGCACTCCCAGTGTCGACCGTGTCGTGGGAAGACTTCCGCAACGCACACCCGGACGGCCTGGTGCTGTCGCGGCAGACGGGGTTCGACCGTGACTACGGACGAAACCCGTATCCCGGCTATGACGACGTCGACACCTCGCCGTTCCTGTTCGAGGGCGAGGTCGACGGGCGCCTCGCCGCCAAGACCCGGATCGTCGGCGTCGAATCGGGTGGTGACGCTGTCGCGATCACCCTCGACCTCCTGTCCGAGCGGCGGGTGGTCCCTGTGACCGCCGGCGGACAGGATCTGGTCGTGTGGTGGAAGCCGGGGACCGCATCCGCCCTCGACTCCTCCCGCGTCGCCGACGGGCGCGACGTCGGCGCCAGCGGCGTCCTCGTCCCCACCGTCGACGGACGGACGCTGCACTTCGAGCCCGCCGGCGACGAGTTCGTCGACACCGAGACCGGCACCCGGTGGGACGTGCTCGGCCGAGCGGTGTCCGGGCCACTCGAGGGGCGGTCGCTGCAGGCCGTTCCCCACGTCGACACCTTCTGGTTCGCGTGGGCCGCCTACCTGCCGCACACCACCGTCCTCGCCCGGTAGGGCGGCGGCGGGGCCTGCGGCGGCGGGGCCTGCGCCGCCGGGGTCACCGCCAGCACCGTCGGACCCCTCTTCCGATCCTGATGGCCGGCATCCTCAGCGCGTTCAGCCGAGGTCGCGCAGCGCGTCCTCCACTGCCCGGTGGAACGTCGGGTAGGCGTACATCATCTCCCGCAGCCGGGCCAACGGCACCTCGGCGTGCACCGCCAGGGTGAGAAGACCGAGGATCTCACCTCCGGCCGGCCCGACCGAGGTCGCTCCGACGAGGACGCCCCGGTCGCCGTCGGCGACGAGCTTGACCAGCCCGTTGTTGCCTCTCTTGTGGATCCACCCACGCGCCGACGACGGCAGGGCGGCGTACCCGACCCGTACCGTGATCCCGGCGTCGCGAGCAGCAGCCTCCGTGAGCCCGACCGAGCCGACCTCGGGATCGGTGAAGGTGACCCGTGGCAACGCCCGGTAGTCGGCGGGCTCGTGGGCCTCGCCGAGGATGTCGGCAACGGCGATGCGGGCCTGGTACATGGCGACGTGGGTGAAGGCGCCCTTGCCGGTGACGTCGCCGACGGCCCACACCCCCGGCCCGACCCGCAGGTGCTCGTCCACCGGCGCGGCCTTGGCGTCAGCCGGTACGCCGATGGTGTCGAGGCCGACGGCAGCGGGATCAGGACGCCGTCCCGTCGCGACGAGTACCTGCTCGCCCGTGACCACGTCGCCGCTGCGCAGGACCACCGCGAAGCGGTGGCCGTCTCGCTCGACCCGCTGCGCCAGCGAGCCGGTGCGCACACTGATGCCGTCGGCTCGCAGCTCGTCGGTGACGACGGCGCCCGCTTCAGGCTCGTCGAGGGGCAGCAGCTGATCGGCGGCCTCGACGACCGTGACTCGAGATCCGAAGCGGGCGAACACCTGGCCCAGCTCGACGCCGATGGCGCCGCCGCCCAGCACCACGAGCGACGACGGCAGCTCCTTCGCTTCCATGGCCTCACGGTTCGTCCAGTAGGGGATGTCGGCCAGGCCCTCGATCGGCGGGATCACCGGCCGGGTGCCGGTCGCCACGACGACGGCTCGGTCGACCGTGATCTCGCGGTCGCCGACGGCGACGCGCCCGCGGCCGGCGAGTCTCGCCTCGCCGCGCACGAACCGGCCGCCCTTGCCCTCGAAACGCTCGACCGCGACGCGGTCGTCCCAGTCGTCGGTTGCCTCGTCGCGGATACGTGTCGCCACCGGCTCCCAGTCGGCGGTGACCGAAGCGTTCCCGGCGACGCCCCGGATGCGGCGTGCCTCGGCGAGCAGGTTCGCGGCACGAATCGCCATCTTCGAGGGGACGCAACCCCAGTAGGGGCACTCCCCGCCGACGAGCTCGCGGTCGATGCCGACGACGTCCAGACCAGCCTCGGCCAATCGGCCGGCGACCTCCTCCCCGCCGGGGCCCATGCCGATCACCACAACCTCAGCGCGCTCAATCATGCGACGGGAACCCGCCACCGCCGTCTCCGCTTCCCGGAATGCGGGCCGCTGACGGGCCGGCCGTCCTCGACCTACGGCCGCCGTGGTGCGGGCCGTGCCGACCCTTCCGACCGACCTCGACGACGTCGCCGGACGCTGGAGTCATGGGTCCGATTTGCCGCCTGCAACGTCGACGACAGCCAGGACACCGCCATGCTGCTGCAGGTGCAGCCCATACCGACGGTGGTCGCCTTCGACGTCGACGGCAACGAGATCGTCCGCATCGTCGATGTCTCCTCGAAGGCCACTCTCGAAGAGTTCGTCGCCGACCCCGCCGCAGCGAAGACCCACGGCGTCGGGTGAGGTCGACGATGCCGCTACGCGGCACCCGAGACGAGCTCGTCGAGCGCCGCCGACAACGTCGCCTCGTCGACCAGACCGACGAACCGCCAGACCGTCCCGTCGGTCGCGACAAGTACCCACATCGGCTGACCTGGCACCCCGAGACGACGCCACAGCTCACCATCCCGGTCCACGACGTGCGGGATGGTCGTGAGGGCGTGACGCTCGACGAAGGTGCGCATCGGCGCTTCGTCGTCGCGACCGGCGACGCCGACGAAGCTGATTCGATCAGCGAAACGCTCGACGACCGCGGCGACGGTCGGCGCCTCTCGGTTGCACGTCGGGCACCAGCGAGCCCATGCCCAGAACGCCACCCGACGCTGGCCGACCAGTTCCCCGGTATCCAAGGTTCCGCCGTCGAGCGTCATCGCCTCAAAGCGGAACGGGTCGAGCTCGCCCTCCATCGACTTCCGCGATCCGCCGCCGGACGCGCTCGAGCACGCCCCGAATACCATCAACACCAGGACCGCTGCGATCAGCCCTCGGCGCATCACTGGAGCGACCGGAGACCGAACCACCCGGCGGGCACCACCCCCACACCAGGCTCATCACCGTCCCGGCGGGTACGCCGAGCACCTCGGCGGCCTTCGCGTAGGTCAAGCCGTCCATGTCGACCAGCTCGACCACCCGCCGGAACCGGTCAGGCAGGGCGTCGAGCGCGTCGACCACCACGGCGTCGAACTGGGCGCCGATCACGACCGACTCCGTCGACGGCTTCCCCTCGCCGGGGTCGCCGACGCGTTCGTTCTCGACGTCGGGATCGTCGAGCAGGTCCGGCCGGCGACGCCGCGTCCGGTTCACCTGCGTGTTGCGCATGATCGTCAACAGCCACGCGCGTGGGTGGCGGCCGTCGAAGGAGTCGATCGCCCGGTAAGCCCGCAACAAGGTGTCCTGCACCAGGTCCTCGGCCTCCGTAGGGCGCTGCACCAGCGTGTGGGCGACGCGCAGCAGCACTTCGATCTCGGGCACCACGTAGGTCGTGAACGCGTCTGCGCCGCCCTCACGCCGGCGCGCCGCAGAGCCCGTCACGCCTCGGGAACCCGCCAGCGGCTCCGCCCATTCCAGAGGAATGTCGGCCGGGCACGGAGGGGTTTCGTCGACGTGACCCGACGCCAGCACCGCCGACTGAGCCGGACCGTCGACGCCTGGGTGGACGGCGAGCTCGACGCCGAGCGCACGAGCTTGGTCGTCGCCCACCTGGACGACTGCTGGGACTGCTCGGCCGCAGCCGAGATGGCGCGTCTCATCAAGCGGTCCCTTCGGCTTCGGTGCGATCGGCAGCCGCCGGGGATTGCCGCCACCAGGCTGCGCCGTTTCGCCGATGGTCTCCCACAGCGGTCATGACCGGCGGTTCCGTGACCTATCTGGCTGCGTTCCTCGGCGGGACGGTGTCGTTCCTGTCGCCCTGCGTGCTGCCCATCGTCCCGGCATACCTCTCCATCATCACCGGCCTCGACATCACCCAGGCCGCGGTCGGCGGCCGTCGCCAGCTCATCGGCGTGGCTCGGGACACGAGCCTGTTCATCGCCGGGTTCTCCTCGGTGTTCATCCTCCTCGGCCTGTCCGCCACTTCCATCGGGCGATCGGTCTTCGACAACCAGCTGGTGCTGACCCGCGTCTCCGGGCTCCTGGTGCTGGCCATGGCGCTCTTCCTGCTCGGGTCGCTCGTCCTCCGTGCCCCGTGGCTGTACCAGGAACGGCGTTTCCATCCCGACCTCGGGCGCTTCGGCGTCTTCGCCGCCCCGGTCGCCGGCGCGGCGTTCGGGTTCGGGTGGACACCGTGTATCGGCCCCGTCCTCAGCTCCGTCCTCGCCATCGCCGCCACGCAGGGCGAAGCCTCGCAAGGCGGTCTCCTGCTGGCGGCCTACTCCGCCGGGCTCGGCGTGCCCTTCCTCGCCGCCGGCTTGGCCTTCAGCCGCCTGACGGGCGCCTTCGCCTGGGTGAAGCGTCACTTCGCCGCCGTGACCGCCGCCTCTGCGTTGTCGCTCGCCTTCTTCGGTGTGCTGCTCACGTTCAACCGGCTCGTGTGGGTCACCACCCAGCTGCAGGAGGCACTCGACGCCGTCGGCCTCGGGCGGCTCATCGAGCTCGGCTGACACCGATTCGATGCCAGGTCGCCCACCCGGCGCCGACGGCGAAGACGGCAGAAGTCGGGAAGGGCGGCGGCTCCCAAGGGGTTCCTTGTCCGTGGCGAAGACACGCAACGGCCGGCAGCAGCGCACCAGGAGGTCCTCGAGGAGGACCAACCGCCGCCGGAGGCGCCAGGCAAAGCGCAACCCGCTCGCCTGGTGGGTCATCGCCGCGGGTGTCGCCGTGGTCGTCGCCGTCGGAGCACTGGCTTCGACCGGCGGCTCGAGCGCCGGGAGCACCGATCCGAGAGTGTTCGATCTTCCGATGCTCACCGGCGACGGGCGGGTCCGCCTCGCCGACTTCCGCGGCAAGCCGGTGGTCGTCAACTTCTTCGCCTCCTGGTGCGACGCCTGTGAGTTCGAGCTTCCCGCCTTCGCCGCCGCCGCCCGGGAGCTCGAGGGCGAGGTCACCTTCATCGGCGTCAACTCCCTCGAGACCGGCGACGGCACCCGCATGGCGCAGGAGTTCGCGCTCGCCGACAGCGGCTTCGTGCTCGCCCGGGACATCAACGGCAACCGAGGCAGTGGCCTGCACGACGCGCTCGGCGGCCGCGGCATGCCGATCACCGCCTTCTACGACGCCCGGGGTCGACTCGTGGACTTCGCCGGCGGCGCCCTCCCCGAGAGTGCGCTCCGCCAACGGCTCCGGCAGCTCTACGACGTGAAGGTCTGATCCAGCAGCGACGAAGCCTTCGAAGGCCTCACCGTGCGTCACGTCCTACCGTGGTGGATCGACAAGGAGGACGGCATGGGCTTCGTTCAGATCATCAAGTCCGCACGCCTCCGCAGGCTCCCCGACGGCGCCCGTTCGAGCTCGATTGACGTGCTGGCGGAGCGCTGGACCGCGCTTCTCCGGACGGGTGAGCCCGGTGCCGTCGCCGCACCTACGCCGACGTCGAGCGGCGCCACCGCGAACCGCATCGCCGCTACCACACGCTCGACCACGTCGGTGCGGTCGTGGCGTGGGTCGACCGGTGGGCCGACACCGTGCCCGACCCCGACACCGTGGTGCTCGCAGCGTTCCTGCACGACGTGGTCTACGACCCGCGTTCGGCGACGAGCGAGGCCGACAGCGCCCGGACAGCCGCCACCTGCTGCCGACGCTCGGGGTGGGGTCTGACCGTGTCGACGAAGTGGCCCGCCTAATCATGGCGACCGCCGCGCACCGGGTCGAGGGCGATGACCGGAACGCGGCCGTGCTGGGCCGATGCCGATCTGGCGATCATCGGCGCGTCACCCGAGGTGTACCGGAGCTACCTCGAACAGGTGCGCGCCGAGTACGCGTGGGTCCACGACGCAAGTTGGCGCGCCGGCCGCAGTCGGCTGCTCGACGACTTCCTCGGCCGTCCTCGTCTCTACGTCACCGAGCCGGCGTTCGTCACCCTGGAGGAGCCGGCGCGGCAGAACCTGCGATGGGAGCGGGCGTCGCTTGGGTGAGGACGTCAGCTGCCCGGCGAAGTGCTCCAGGAGCCAGCCACCATCGTGACGGTCCGAAAGCACGGGACAGGTCCCCGCCCTGCGCCAGCTGCAGGCCGCCTACGAGCACCTCCGTCGGTGGGGATCAGCAACAGCCCGCCGTCGACCGCGACGACAACGACCTCGAATGCCGCCGGCGAGACCGGCGCAAGGTAGGCGTGCGCCTCGCGGGGCAAGGTCAGGCGTCCGCGGGCGTCGAGGGCCGTGCTCGTCCGCCACACCAGCCGCCCGAGCGGGGGCGGCGATGCCGCGGGTCGCCCCACCCAGCACGCAGTGGCGAACCCGACCGCGAGTGCGAGCCGGTCGCCGTGCAGGTGTGCTCGATGGCGACCGAGGCCGATCCGTCCTCGTCGCGCCGGCACCCCGGTGGGCGTCAGGGCCGGTGCGCTCGTGACAGTGGACACTCAGCCACAGCACCGGCGAGGAGCTCGGCGAGGACGGCGGCCCGCTCGGCCTTCGTGGGCGGGGATGCCATCGCCCAACGAACGGCCACGCGCTCCCCGGGGCGGGACAACCACACGACCCGGGTTTTGTGGGCGGATGCCCGCACAAGCCGACAGGAAGCGTGTCGGAAGGGGGACTTGAACTCATGCCCGTGGCGTAATGCCATATTACTTATGATTCCCATCAGTCCAGGTCAGGGGCACTTTTCCGGGGCGCTGCCTGACGTCTTGTCATTCGCTGTAGTGCCCGTTTCGGGGCAGTTTTCCGGAGCAGTGATGACAAATTGATGACAAGCGACACACCTTGACTGCCGGCGTCAAGCAGGCTCGGCGACCCAGCGATCACCGCTCCGTGTGATCTTGCCGAAGCTCTCCAGCCATCGGAGGCGCCAGGTCGCCTGGGCGTCCGTCTCCCACGCCGTACCGAGGGCTTGGTTCAGGAACTTGGTGAGGTCACCCGTCTCGCTCGGTTCCTCGCGGACTCGATCGAGAGCCTCCTCGAGGCCGGCGATGCTGGACGCCATGGTCCGATAGAGGTCGTCTGCGTCGGCCGATGCCAGATACGTCGCGGCGCCGGTCGTCAGCACGAGCCGATCGCTTCGGGGTTCGATGAGGCCTGCAAGTCGCGGAACCTCGATGTAGCCCTTCGCACTCTTTCGTGAGCGCACCGTTGGGAAGGTCTCAAGAATCCAATCGATGAACTCATCGAGCGTCGGCTCGGCCTCGGAGACGAAGGTGAGCATCCTGCACATTGACTGGACGTAGTTCCCTTGTCCGCCAGGAAGTGGCCAGAGCGAGAGGTTCTTCCCAGAAGCGTGCCGCGTCACTCGACGGCGGAGCTCCGTCGACTCGGTGGCAGTGGCCGACTGAGATGCGCGTCCGACCTCTCCGGACTCCTCCTCCGGGTCAGTCTCCACAGTCCCTTCGGTTGAACCAAGCAGCGCCTCAGGATCGATCCGAAGAATCCGGACGTCCGTGCGAACCACGCCAATCCCATGATCGATTAGGAGGCCGACGAGCTTGGCGCCGTCAACAAGCGAGATGGGTGTGCGTTCCGTTGCATCCGCCTCGGTCCCTGCGTCTCGGGTGAAGCCGGAGGTCGTGATGATGAGACCTCGCTCGTGGGGACTCAGGCCGCCTCGGAGTTCTCGTACCGTCCTTCCCGAGACGTTCTTTCCCCAACGCTTTACCTGGATCGCCGTCCTGACGTTGGTGATGCCCCCGACGGCCAACGTGCCACGGACATCGACGCCGCCGTCACCTGACCTCGCCGTGACCTCCACGTCTACGAAGCCCAAGGCGTCCAAGAGGCGCCCGACGAGGTCCTCGAAGACCCACGGGTCCATCTCCCGCAACTCTCCGAGGAGGCGCTCCCGCACCTCGCTGTTGTTGCGTCGGACGGCCTCCTCCAGCTCTGACGTAACGCGCTGGCGCGCAAGGCCGTAGAGCCCTCGGCCGTACGCAACGAATCGCTCGCCCTCGCCAGACGCTGCCCGCCGCGCTATGTCGGTGGTGATGGCCGCGTTCAGCGAAGCCTCCGGCGTCAGACCTCGTGGTGCGATGAGGCTGGCGTCTATCGCACGCTCGGCAATCGTGCGGTAGTGCATGGGCCGACCTTCGCCCTGCTCTCGAAGGATCTGCTCGGCTGCATCGGCGAGATTCATGCCGGGCTGAGCGTAGGCTGGAAGCGCTCCTGGCGGAGGTACTCGGCACTACCGCTCTAACGGCATCTCAATCTGAGCCCGCCCGGTCCTGGCCGTTGACTTCTCCGGCGGGCGCTCGTGGAGGCAGGGGGTCGCCGACTTCAGATGGCGCCGCCGTGACCGGTGCCAGCAGGGATGATCCAGCGAGCCGAAAGACCGGTGACTTCAGCGATGAGGTCGAAGTCCCGGTCGTAGTGGAGTACCACCGCGTCGTGTTCGAGGGCCGTGGCGGCGACAAGGAGATCGGGGATCGGCCGGCGGTGCTGTCCCCGCCGGGCTAGCTCGTGCTGGATCGTCAGCGCGCGTTCTGCCACCGCCTGTGTCAGATGGAACCAGGGAAGGCTCGACAGGTCCTCGCGGCGGACGTCGTAGTCTTCCGAGCTTCGGGCGGAGTACAGCAGCTCCAGCGCGACGATCTCCGTCATGAAGAGCGCGCCGTCGGCGGCGAGGGCCGAGAGCAACCCGGCAGCGGCCTCGCTATGGCGCTGCTGCTCGAATGCCGACTTGTCCGCCAGGTAGCGGCCTAGCGCCATGCTCCCCGCATGACGTCGGTGTCGCCCAGGTCGTCAGCGGTGGTGCGAAGCCGCTCCAGCGCGGCAAGCCGTCGGGGCCGTGCCGCGATCTCGGCAAGCGCCCGGTTGACGGTGTCCACCTTCGTCGTGGTCCCGAGCTCCGCCGCCGCAGCGGCCAGCGC